>JAHHMJ010000579.1 GCA_018678395.1 Gemmatimonadota bacterium
CTTCTACGGCGACACGCTGCGTTCGATCACCAGCTGGATGTACGAGCACAACAAGGAGAAGCTGGTGTTCGGGGGAGTGCTGTGGATCTTCGGCGGGCACTACGAGAAGACCGCGTATGGAAAGACCGAGCAGTACGACGGCATGTCGGCGCGGCACCACGGATGGGGCGTGGGCACGGTCGAAGACCCGGTGATGGCGCCAATCATCAAGACGGGATTGAAGGCCATTACAGTGATCAAACGACAGGCGTTCATCGGCCTCTACTGTGACTATCGCAACGAGTTGGATCAGGGGAACAACAGGGTGAAGTGTCCGAAGTTCCTCCACGGCGAGCTCGAGTGCCATCCGCTGGGTCGATTCGCCGCCGGTGGCGGCGGAGTGGATGAAAAGAGGACGGTCACCTTCTCGCAGATCGTGAACCAGTGCGGTCACGGGTATGCTCATTTCAAGAAGAGCTTCAACCGCTGGAACTAGCGGCCGGGATGTTGGGCCGACCACGCCGCCGATCTCAGGCCTACCCTCCCGCCTCACCGCCGCTCGGTGTCCCTCAGCCCCCCGGACTCCTCGCATCGGCGACGACCTCGTCGAGCGCACCGACCAGTGGATGCTCCTCGGAGAGCGCCTCCACCAGCGCCGGCCGTACTCGGGCCGCCAGCTCCGCCGCCTCGCCCCCCCGGCCCACGGCGATGAGAGCGGTGGCATGAGCGATCACCACGTTGGCCGTCATCGGGTGCCCCGCGGGCACGGCGCGCTGTACGAGCGCCCAGGCCGGCCCGGTTTCAGCCAACCCCTCCTCCGCTCGACCCGCCTCCACGAGTGTCTTGCCCAGATCGGCACGAACGCTCATGACGAGAGGATGGTCGTCTCCGAAGTCCAGGCGCCCCTCCGAGAGCGACCTCCCGAACGCCTCGATGGCCCGGTCCAGGGTCTCACCTCCCGGCTCGGATCGGCTCCATGTGCGCAACGCACGTCCGTAGGCGTTCCACGAATACATGAGACCTCCGGGACTGCGGGGGAGGCTGCGCTGCATGGTGAGGGACGCCTGAAATAGCGAGTCCGCCAGGGTTCGCTCGCGGGCGGTCGGGGCGGCTTTCATCGAGAGCAGCGCCGCTCGCCGCTCGAGGTTCCCCGCCTTCGCCGGATTCGCGCCCGTGAACGCGCTGTCGAGCAGCGCTCCAGCCCTCTCGGCCTCGATGCGGGCCTCGTCGAGCCGGCCGAGGTTCATGAGCACCTGGCTGAGGTTGTTGCGCGAGTAGCCCTCGTCCGACTGGCGCACCCCCCGCGGCAAGCTCGCCGCGCCGCCCAGGACGTCGGCTGCTTCGGCCAAGAACCCGACTGCCTCCGACGGTCGTCCCTCCTGAGCGAGCGCGCTCCCGAGGGTGTTCAGACTCGACGCGAGGCTCGCGGGCTCGGGCGGCTGCCGAGCCCGACGCGATGCGAGTGCTCGCTCGAGCCACGGAATAGCTTCGGCATTCTGGCGTGCCTCGGCATAGGCTCGTCCGATCGATTCATGAAGCCGAGCGGTGGCCTCGGCCTCCGGACCCTCCAGCAGTAGTTGCTCGGCGAGGGCGGCTCGCAGCTCCGAAAGGCCTTCTTCGAGTTCTCCGGTTTCTGCGAGCGAGAGCCCGAGGAGGCGACGAGCCTCGATCGCCTCGGCCCCGGGCTCGGTGTCACCCTGAGCATGGCTCTCGACCGCCGCACGCAGCACCGGGACCGCCCTGTCCGTGCGAGAGAGATTGCGATAGACGGTACCCAGGATCAGCTGAAGTCGAGCTCGTACGCGTGGGCGTGCGGCCAGCTGATCTCGAACGCGAACTTCGGCGATGGCAAGGAAGTCGACCATGCGCGTCGTATCTCGAACCACCCCCACTCGGGGGTCCCCGGCCTCGAAGAGGTCTTCCAGGAAGCTCGAGACGGCGACCGCCATGTCGCGTTCCGCTGTGGCCCGCAGGGACTGCCCCCAGGCGACCATCGCGCTCACACCTACGGCGACGAGGACGAGGGCGGCCACCGCGACCTCACCTCGACGCCGTCGCACGAACTTGCGGACCCGGTAGGGGACCGAAGGTGCCTGTGCCGACACCGGGCGGCCCTGCAGATACGCCCGGACGTCGCTGGCGAACGATCCGACATCGGCATACCGATCCCGCACGTCCAGGTGCAGCGCCTTGAGCAGGATCTCGTCCAGGTCACCGCGAAGTGTACGCGAGCGGTGGTCACGCGAGGTGGGGTGCGAATCGTCGCCCGCCACCCGTGTGCTGGGGCGCGGGAGCGCGGGAGCCCCCCGGGGCGCGAAGGCCCGCGCGAGCGCCCGATCATGATCCTCGACAGGGCGGGACCCCGTCAGGAGTTCATAGAGCACGACCCCGAGCGCGTACACGTCACAGGCGGTGGTGAGCACCTCGCCCCGGATCTGCTCGGGAGCCGCGTACTCCAGGGTCATCATTCGGAATCCCGTCTTCGTGTCGTGGCTCGCGCCGTCGGGATCGACCAGCTTCGCGATCCCGAAGTCGAGCAACTTCACCGTGCCCTCTTCGGTCACGAGAATGTTCGACGGCTTCAGGTCACGGTGAATGACGAACCCCTGATGGGCATGCGACACCGCGTCGCAGACCTGCAGGAAGAGTTCGACCCGCTCCGAGATATCCAGGCCGTGCGCCGCGCAGTAGGTGTCGATGGGACGACCCGGCACGAATTCCATGACGAAGAAGGGACGGCCGTCGGCCGCCCGGCCCGCGTCGTAGAGCCGAGCGATATGGGGATGTTCCAGCGATGACAGAATCCGCTGCTCGTCGAGAAACCGTCTCAACACCTCGCCGGAATCCAGGCCCGCGTGAATCAGCTTCAGGGCCACCGTCCGCTCCATCACACCGTCGTCGCGGATCGCCCGGTACACTGTTCCCATCCCCCCCCGCCCGATGGGCTCCAGGAGCCGATACGGGGCGACGTCCGTATCGGGCAGGAGGAGCGGCTGGGGCGGAGACCCTTCGCTCCCCCCCTCGCCGCCGAGTGATGCAGGGGAGTGGTCGAGCGGCGTGTCGGGCCGAGCGTCCCCCTCGACGAGGGCGAGCACCTCGCTCACCAGCGATGCGTCCTGGCCGACCCTGTCCTCGAGGTACGCCCGAGGGTCGGCCGGGGAGGCCTCGACGACCTCCTCGAAGAGCTCGCGCACCCGGGCCCACCGGAGCGGGTCCACCTAGGCGCCTGCGAAGCACGTTGTGCCGCGCATGGAGGATCGAAGCGGGTCGCGGACGTGGTTCACAGGCAGGCTCGACAGCGGAGTGCAGGGGTTCTATCGGGATTGCGTGGAATCAACCGATCAGGGGTCACGGCGCTCACGATGGGCCGTCGAGCGCTCGGGAGAGCCACGCGCGCGCCACGCGCCAGTCGCGTTTGACGGTCGCCGGCGAAATCCCGAGAGCGGTGGCGGTTTCCTCGACGTCCATGCCGCCGAAGAAGCGGCACTCCACCACCTTCGCGGCGCGGGGGTCGGCCGCTTCGAGTCGACCCAGAGCGTCATCGAGATCGATGATCTGGAGCGCGTCGATCGACGCACCCCCGAGCAACGACTCCTCGAGCGTGACGGGCGCTTCACCCCCTCCTCTCTTGAGTGCACCGCGAGCGCGGGCTCGATCGACCAGAACCTGCCGCATCGCCCGAGCGGCGATGTGGCGGAAATGGATCCGGCTCTCGACGTCGACCTCATGGGCAGAGGCGAGCTTGATCCATGCCTCGTGGACAAGGGCCGTCGTTGCGAGCGTGTGTGCCGCCTCGCCCCGGCGCACACCATGCGCCAGGCGGCGTAGTTCGTCGTAGATCCGGGCGTAGAGGTCATCTGCGGCCGCGGGGTCGCCGCTCTGCGCCTGGTGGATCAGCCGGGTGAT
>JAHHMJ010000262.1 GCA_018678395.1 Gemmatimonadota bacterium
GTATGCCGCCACGTATCAGCGCGAACGCAAGGCGTGGGGCTTCAACGGGGGCGGCCCGGGAAGCGGCATCTGGAAGTCGACGGACGGCGGCTCCACCTGGATCGAGCTGACCAACGGGCTGCCCGCCGGTGACAAGGGGCGCATCGGCATCGCCGTATCCCCGTCGCACCCGAACGTGGTGATGGCCCTCGTCGAGGCCCCGACCGCGCCGGGCGACACCCCCGAGGAGGGACGCCCCGGGGCCTTCGGACCCATGCGGCGCGATCCCGGGGCCACCGGGACGTACCGCTCCGAGGACGGCGGCGCGACGTGGCAGAAGATGAGCGACGAGAACGGCCGCCCGATGTACTACTCGCACATCTTCATCGACCCGAACGACCCGGAGCTCGTGTACAGCGCCTCGACGAACTCGGTGAAGAGCGAGGACGGGGGGCGGACCTGGACCACGATCGCGGCCCAGCCGTCGTACGACGTCGGGGTGCATCTGGACATGCACGCGATGTGGTTCGATCCCGACGATCGCGACCACTTCTACCTGGCCGGAGACGGCGGCCTGCACGAGACCTTCGACGGGGGCTCGAGCTACCGCAAGATCAACAACTTCGCGATCGGGCAGTTCTACGCGATCGGGGTCGACCAGCGCGACCCCTACTGGGTGTACGGGGGGATGCAGGACAACCATTCCTGGATGGGACCGAGCGAGACCCGCCGCTACGACGGCATCCTGAACGACGACTGGCAGCAGACCGGCTTCAGCGACGGCATGTACCAGCAGGTCGACAAGGGGGGGCCGCGCAACGTCTACGTCGCGGCCACCTCCGGGAGCTACAACCGGGTGGACGTTCTGGCCGGCACGAAGCGGCCGATCGGGCCCGTGGCGCCCGCGGGGGAACGCCACCGCTTCGACTGGACCTCGCCCGGGCTGGCCTCGATGCACACGGAGGGTCTGTTCTACCTCGGCGGCAATCGTCTCTTCATCTCGCGGGACTTCGGCGAGACGTTCGAGCGCACCGAGCCCGTCGATCGGGACATCGACCGGGACTCGCGGGAGATCATGGGAGTGCGCCTGGAGGACGCCTACATCTCGGCCAACGACGGGGTGGGCGGCTTCGGCGTCGTCACCACACTTGCCGAGTCGCCGCTGGACCGAGAGGTCCTCTGGGTCGGCACCGACGACGGCAACGTCCGGGTATCACGCGACCAGGGGACCTCGTGGACCGAGGTGTCGGGCGCGGTCCCGGGCCTGCCCGACGAGGCCTACGTCAGCCGCGTCGACGCATCGGCGCACGACCGGGCGACCGCCTACGTGACGTTCGACAACCACCGCAACGGCGATTTCTCTCCCTACGCCTACCGGACCGGCGACTTCGGACAGAGCTGGGAGGCGCTGCACGCCGACCTGCCGGAGGGGTCGGTCAACGTGATCGTCGAGCATCCGGACGCGCCCCACGTCCTCTTCCTGGGGACGGAGTACGCGCCGTGGGTCTCCACCGACGGGGGCTCGAGCTGGGCCCGCATACCCAACCTCCCGACGACCGCCTACGACGACATGATCCTGCACCCCCGGGACAAGGACCTCGTCCTCGGCACGCACGGGCGCAGCATCTGGATCCTCGACGACACCCGCTTCCTGGCGGAGTGGACCGCCGAGACCGCGCGCGCTCCGGCCCACCTCTTCTCGGCCGACCGCGGCACGCTCTTTCGCTACCGCAAGGACAACTCCTACCGCGGCCAGGCGGAGTTCGCGGGCGAGAACCCGCCGGACGGCATCGAGCTCACCTATCGGCTGGGCCCGGGTTCGGGTGACGTGACGCTCCAGATCACCCACCTGGACGACGGGGCGCTGGTGCGCCACATCGAGGTCCCCTCGACCCCCGGTCTGCACCGCGTGAACTGGAATCTGCGCAATGCTCCCGCCGACGGCCGCGACGTGTGGGAGCGGTGGAATGACCCCGCGTATCCGCGCCCCCCGCGGGCCACCGATGGCCCGTTCGTCTCGCCGGGACGCTACCGGGTGACCCTCGCCGCGCGTGGCGTGCGGTCCTCGATCGTCGTCGAGGTTCGTGGAGACCCCCTGCTCGACCGGACAGAGGCCGAATACCGCGCCTCGGAGATGTTCCAGCTACGCGCCGCGGCGCTCGCGCGACGGGCGGGCGAAGCGCTCCGCGAGGTGCGGGGGGACGCCGACGCCACCGCGGCCGTCCGAGCCATCGCCCGCGACGTGGCGCGCCTCATGCGACCGTACGGGGACTCCGGACGGTTCTCGGATGGGAACTTCGATCCGCCCCGCAGGGCCGACGCCACCCGGCTCTCGGAGCTCGAAGCGGCACTCGAGCGCCTGATCGGTCCGGACGATGAGCCAGGTCGGCTCCTGCGCCTCGGATCCGGGTGAGCCCGGACATGCGGTCGCGAGGGTTTTCCCCTACCATTCAAGCCCCGAAAGGCCTTTCTTTTTCGTCTACTCGTCCGACGCACGGACGAGCGGCGCACAACCGTTCACGACACGAATCCGGGAGCCCAACCCCGTGGACTTCGACCTGAGGCAGTACGGAATTACCGGAGAGACCACGAGCCACGACCTCGTGGGCTACCACGTCTACCGCAATCCCTCGGTCGCGAAGATCTACTCGCTCGCGATTCCGAAGGACCGCTACAAGGTGGCGAACAACGGTGCACTGATCGCCTACTCGGCACCGAAGACCGGCCGCTCTCCGAAGGACAAGCGTATCGTCGAGGAAGAGACGACGAAGGACGATATCTGGTGGGGACCAGTGAACATCCCGATCCCCGAGGCGTCGTTCGCCATGAACAAGCAGGCGGCGCTCAACTACCTGAACTGCCGCGATCAGATCTACGTGATCGACGGCTTCGCGGGGTGGGATCCGGAGTACCGGATCAAGGTGCGCATCATCTGCACGAGGGCCTACCACGCGCTCTTCATGCACAACATGCTCATCCGCCCCACGAAGGAAGAGCTCGAGAACTTCGGCGATCCGGACTGGGTCATCTTCAACGCCGGGCAGCTGCCCGCCATTCCCGACCTCCCCGGGGTCGGGACCAAGACCAGCGTCAACGTCAACTTCAAGACGCAGGAGATGGTGATTCTGGGAACGGAGTACGCGGGCGAGATGAAGAAGGGCGTCTTCGGCGTGCTGCATTACGTGCTCCCGAAGCAGGGCGTCCTGAGCATGCACTGCTCGGCCAATGAAGGGGACGACGGCGACGTCGCGCTCTTCTTCGGCCTCTCCGGTACCGGCAAGACCACGCTCTCGGCCGACCCGAAGCGGCGCCTGATCGGCGACGACGAGCACGGGTGGAGCGACCGCGGGGTCTTCAACTTCGAGGGCGGGTGCTACGCCAAGACCATCGACCTGAGCGAAGAGGGGGAGCCCCAGATCTACCGGGCCATCCGTTTCGGGGCGGTGCTCGAGAACGTGGGCTTCGACCCGGAGACGCACGAGATCGACTACGGCGACGTCTCGGTGACGCAGAACACCCGGTGCTCGTACCCGATCGAGTTCATCGACAACGCGAAGATTCCCTGCGTCGGCGGGCATCCGAACAACATCATCTTCCTGACCTGTGACGCCTTCGGGGTCCTGCCCCCGGTCAGCAAGCTGACGCCGGCCCAGGCGATGTATCAGTTCATCTCGGGCTACACGGCCAAGGTGGCCGGTACCGAGATCGGCATCACCGAACCCAAGCCCGACTTCTCGGCCTGCTACGGGGCGGCCTTCCTCAGCCTGCATCCGACGGTCTACGCCGAGCTGCTCGCGGAGAAGATCCGCAAGCACGACGTGAACGTCTGGCTCGTCAACACCGGCTGGACCGGTGGTGGGTACGGCGTGGGGAAGCGCTTCAAGCTCGGCTACACGCGCGCCATCATCGACGCGATCCTCGATGGCAGCCTGGACGGCGCGAACTACCACGAGGATGCCGTGTTCGGACTCGCGATGCCCGATGCCGTACCGGGGGTGCCGTCCGAGGTCCTGGATCCGCGCAACACGTGGGCCGACAAGGACGCCTACGATCAGGCCGCGGCGAAGGTCGCCGGGATGTTCGTGGAGAATTTCGAGCAGTTCGCCGACGAGGCCTCCGACGAGATCCTCAGCGCCGCGCCGAAGGTGACTGCGGGCGGCTGAGCCGTTCCGTCACCCGTTTCCCGCACGGGGCGGGTGCGATGTCGACCGGGCCCGGTCCGTCTTCACGACGGGTCGGGCCCGTCGTCTTTCTTCGGAAACGGATGCGTGGACGCCTCGACGACGCCCGAGAGGACCAGCCCCGCGAATCCCCGCGCGAAGGCCTCGGGTGAGATCGACGCCGGTACGTGGCCGGCCCCACGGAGATCCTGCAGCCTCTCCGCGAGGGTGTGCGACCCGTCGAAGCCGGCGAGGAGGCGGGCGTCGTCCCACCCCATGTCCACCGTGGCGCGGACGGGGTACTCCACCCGCAGACGACCCCGCTCCGGCTGCCATCCCCCCTCCGCGTCGGGCCGGTAGTTCATCTCGAGGCGGACGTGAGCCGACAGGCGCATGCGCGCCCCGAGCAGCGCGGCGATGAAGTGATCCGGGCGTGCTGCCGCCGTACGCAGATCGAGCACCCAGGCGGCCTCCGCCCAGCCGGTCCGGGGCCCGGGCTCGAGTTCGACCGTGAAACCGCGACGCTGCTCTCCGTGACGGCGTACGACGAGGGTGCAGTAGTACACGTGTTCGAAGCCGAGCTCTTCGAAGCGTCGGAGGATGGCTGCGCTGCGCGCGGCAGCCGCGGGATCGTCCGAACGGAGTTCCCGTGTGAAGTGCTGCTCGGGGTCGAGCGTGCGGTGGCGAATGAACACGAGATCGAGTTCGTCACCGTGCGGCCCGAATGCATCTCGCACACGTTGGGGGGCGGTCCGCCCCGCCCGCGCCGAGACCGCACAGGTGCACTGTGCGATGCCACCCTCGGCGAGATGATCGGCGAGCCCCCCGAGAATGCCCCAGGTGACGCGCTCTCCGTCGTCCCCACCGTCGAGGTAGATCAACGCGTCCTCCCCGGCGGGGACGTACGGGGGATGCGCGACGACGACGTCGAACCGTCGGCCCGACAGCGGCTCCCATAGATCTCCCTCCACCGGATGGACCTGGTCGAGGCCGTTGAGGCGGGCGTTGAACGCCGCGAACGCCGTGCTGCGCGAGGTGATGTCGACCGCCCACGCTTCGGCGGCACCGGCCTCGGCACCGACGAGCGCGGCAACGCCCGTGCCCGAACAGAGTTCCAGGAAGCTGCCCCCCCGCGTCGTGGGCAGGTAGGAGAGAAAGGTCTGGGCCGAGCCCGTCATCGACGGGTAGACCAGGTCCGAACGGAGCGCAGGGGGAGCCTCGGGATCCGCTCCGAAGGGGACTCCACGATCCGAGATCAGCCAGGGTCCGGAGGTGGGATACAGCAGCACCGTGCCCCCCCAGACGCCATCGTGCTTCGGGTGCGGGGCGAGTAGCCCGAAGTCCTCGAGCAGTGCCCGATCGGAGGGCTCGAGATGGGCGTCGAGGTCTCCCTCCCGGACGTCGGCGGCGTCCATGAACACCCGCACCAGAACGTCGAGAGCGTCGTCAAGGGAGGCATCCATGCGTGCATGGAGGCGGGGCTCGAAGTCGAAGAGCGTGGAGAGCCCGACGCGTTCACGAACCCCCGCGTCGGTGAATCCGTGGCGGTCCATGAGGCCGCGCAGGCGCGCGAACGCGGCGTCGTCCAGGATGCGGAAGGGGAGCTCTGTCATGCCCCCATGTGCAGTCGCGAGGTCGCTGCGTCAACCGAACGAACGGCAGCCCGTCCCCGCCGCGAGCCGTCCGATCCCGCCGCAGGACCGATCCATACCAGACTCCTCCCGGGACGCCCGTCCTGCCGCACATTGGGGGTGCGCGTGCCGCGGTCCGCGAGCACGCTCGAAGGATCCGTGCCGGGACGGGGTGCCACGGACACACGCACAGGGAGGAACCGATGGGACGTTGGATCGGACTATGCAGCGGCATGACGGTGATTCTGGCCCTGGGGGCCGGGCGCTCGGCCGCGCAGATCCCGCAGGAATTCACGAACCTGCAGGTTCTGCCCGACGACATTTCCAGGGGCGAGCTGGTCCAGGTCATGCGGGGCTTCTCGCTCGCCACGGGCCTGCGGTGTCAGGACTGCCACACCGGCGGCGACGGGCAGTCCTTCGAAGGCGTGGACTTCGCGGACGACGGCGACGAGGACAAGCGCAAGGCCCGCTACATGCTCACGATGGTCCGCGAGATCAACGAGTCGTTTCTGGCCGACCTCCCCGACCGCGACGACCCACCGGTCGAGATCGGCTGCAAGAGCTGCCACCGGGGCCAGCCGCGGCCACTCCTGCTGACCCAGGACCTGCGGATCGCCCTCGACGAGGGCGGTGTCGAGGCGATGGCCTCGCGCTACCGGGCGCTGCGCGAGAACTTCGGGATGGCGGGCGCGTTCGACTTCCGCGAGTGGGAGGTGAACACGCTCGGAGAAGCGCTGGCGGCCGAGGGTCGCCCCCGGCACGCCGCCGCCGTGTACGAGTTGAACGCCGAATTCCACCCGGAGTCGGTGGCCATTCAGGGGAGTCTCGCACAGCTCTATGAGTCGATCGGAGACACCACGAGGGCCGTGGCCCGCTACGAGCGCGTCCTGGAGCTGGCTCCCGGGAACGCCGCCGCGACGGCGCGTCTGGAGGCGCTGCGCGGGGGAGGCGGGGGCCGCTGACGGGTCCATGACCGGCCGAGGATGCATCCGGGCGGGGGCGTCGTGAGCACCACGGTCTCCCGCCTGGCGTCCAGCCGGCCACTCCAGGTCGTGCTCTACGTCCTGGTGTGGACGCTGCTCGGCATGATCTCGGCCCTGCAGAACCTGATGGTGTACGCGGCCCGGGGCGACGAGCCGCCGATCGGACTCGTCGTCCGGGTCGCGCTTCCCACGTGGTACGCGTGGGCCATTCTGGCGCCCGCCATCTGGTGGACCGCGCGGCGGTATCCCCTGGACGGCGAGAACCGCCTGCACAATCTGGCGATCCACGCGGCGGCGAACGCGGTCGTGGTCCTCGCCGCCGCGGCTCTCGTCACGATGGTTCGACGGGCCCTCGGTGTGGCGTCCGGGAACTGGACCCTCCAGCTGATGGGGAGCCTCAACACGGTGCTCATCGGGTATTGGGTGATCGTCCTCGGTGCCCACGCCTACGGCGCGTATCGCCGGCACCGGGAGGCTTCACTCCGCGCCGCCGCTCTCTCGGGCGAGTTGGCCCGTTCCCGGCTCGAGGCACTGCGCGCGCAGCTCCACCCGCACTTCCTGTTCAACACCATGAACGCCATCTCCGCATTCGTGCGCGAATCCCCGGAGAAGGCGGAGACGATGCTCGCGGACCTCGCCGAACTCCTGCGCTTCTCGATGGAGGATTCGGGCGAGCCGCTCGTTCCGCTCGCCCGGGAGGTCGCGTTCGTCCAGCGCTATCTCGCGATCCAGCAGACCAGACTCGGAGACCGCCTCCAGGTCTCGCTCGAGATCGCGGACGGCGTGAACGACGTGCTCGTTCCGGCGCTGCTGCTGCAGCCGCTCGTGGAGAACGCGGTCGAGCACGGGATCGCCCGGCGACGGGGCCCGGGCCGCCTCTGGGTCCGCGCCGCTCGCGAGGGCGACGAGCTGGTCGTCACCGTCGCCGACGACGGCCCGCCGGTAGCGCCGGAGGCACTCGATCCGGAGGGGTGGCGCATCGGTCTGCGCAACACACGCGATCGGCTGAAGCAGCGGTACGGTTCGGAGAGGCTTCGACTCTCGCCCCGTCCGGAAGGCGGTGTCGAGGTCGAGGTGAGGATTCCGTCGTGACGACGCTGTCGGTCCTGATCGTCGACGACGAGGCCCCCGCTCGCCAGCGGCTGCGCGACCTGCTGCGGGCCGTGCCCGGGATCGACCTGCTCGGGGAGTGCGACGACGGCCCCTCGGCGGTGGACGCCATCGTGGAGCGGTCTCCGGACGTGGTCTTTCTCGACGTCCAGATGCCGGAGATGAGCGGCTTCGACGTCCTCCACGCGCTCGAGCCCGAACGCATGCCGATGATCGTCTTCGTGACGGCGTACGATCGCCACGCGGTGGCGGCTTTCGAGGCCGGCGCGTTGGACTACCTCCTCAAGCCCTTCACCGAGGACCGGTTCCGAGCCTCGGTCGAGAGGGTCAGAGAACGGCTGGAGCGGGAAGGTCCGGGAGCGGAGCGGGAGAGGGTCCGGCGCTGGCTGGCCGGTGGCGGGGCACCGTCCGGTCGGATCGTGGTGCGCTCGGGCAGCCGGATCCGCTTCGTCGAAGTGGCCGCCGTGCTCCGAATCGAAGCCGAGGGCAACTACGTGCGGCTGCACACCGCGGAGGGGGACCATCTGGTGCGCGGTTCCCTGCGGAGCTTCGCCTCCCGGCTGTCCCCGGCCGGGTTCGTTCGGGTCCACAATTCCCACGTCGTCAACTGGGCCCGAGTGCAGGAACTCGAGCGCTGGGGTCACGGCGAGTACCGCATCACGCTGGAGGGCGGAGACGCCGTGGTCTCGTCGCGAACGTACGCGTCGGACATCCAGCAATTGCTCGGCTGAACGGGCCGGCCGCACCGTTTGCCCACCCCCGATCTTCGGTGTATATTCGGTCTTCGGTTTCTATTCGGTTTTTATGTCCTTCCCGGTCCTCGCCGAAGCCCCCATGTCCCACCCTCGCAGCCGTACCGCGGCCCGCCCTCTCGCCTCGTCCGGGCAGGCCCACGCACACGACCCCATCCGAGCCTCCGCACGGTCGCCGACCCTGTCCACACCGCGGTCTCCGGCCCCCACCCGGGGCAGCCGGACCGCCCTCTGCCTCTGGCTCCCCACCTTCGAACTGCGTCTCGAACTGGTTCGCTCTCCGGATCTGGACCGCACCTCGGTGGCCCTGCTCTCCTCCGCGGAAGGGGTCCGGCGCACCGTCGGCCAGGTTTCCGAGCGCGCCTACGAGGCCGGAGTCCGCCCGGGTCAGCTGGTGTCCCAGGCGGTCTCTCTCTGTCCGTCCCTGACGCTGCTGGAGCCCGACCCGACCCACTACGACGCGGCCTTCGAGGCGATGCTCGAGACGCTGGCGGGGCTCACGCCCGTCGTGGAGCCGTCGGCCGAACGCGGGCGGGTGTTTCTGGGCATGGACGGGCTGGGCCGGCTCTACGGCAGCCCCGAACAACAGGTCCGACGGGTTCTGCACGCACTCTTCGCGGTCTTCCCC
>JAHHMJ010000401.1 GCA_018678395.1 Gemmatimonadota bacterium
GGATGGACGAGCACGATGCGCCCGAGCTGCGGAAGGGTCAAGCATTCAGCGCCGATGTTCCGAGCGCGCGCGGGCGCAGGTCGGCCCGCCCACCATCAGTTCCGCCTTCGCGACCGATGCAACACCCACCCGTACAGGGCCACGTTGAGCACCAGCAGGCCCACGCCCAATACGACCTGGATCTCACGGGTCAGCCCCGCGGGATACACGAAGCCGGTCACGTAGCGCTCGATGAATCCACCGGTGTATCCCACCTCTCCTCCGATGCGGCGGAGGTGGTTCTCCAACGGCGTCAGGGGGCAGACCCAGCCCTGGAACTCGATCAGGGCGCCCCATGCCACGGCGGGGATGTGGACCCATCGGATTCGGGGCCAACGAAGGGCGAGGAGGGCGCCGCCGACCACGAAGACCAGCCAGAGTCCGTGGACGAGAACGAGTCCGTCGGCAAGCAGACGATGGAGCACCTTCGACCCCCCATGTTACCGGAACAGCGGCGCTGCGTGTGACCCCCGCACTCCCATTCTTGCACGCTCCGGACGTCCCGACCATGTTCGCGCGGTCGTTCAAACCCCGCACGGATATTTCGATGCTTGGCGGCACACGCTGGGAACGTGAGGAATCGGTGAGGTCGGTGCCGGATGGCGTCGCTGCCGTCGGGGCGATGGCCGGAGATGTCGTCTCGCCCCCGGGGCACTCGTGACGTCCCTTCTCTTGTTGTTGTTGGGCCTCGTCGGGCTCTGGCGGGGCACGCTTTGGGCTGTGCGGGGCGCCGTCGAGCTTTCCGAGCGCTACGGCATCTCGCAGGGCTTCGTCGGCCTCGCCATTCTCGCGATCGGCACGGACTTGCCCGAGCTCGTGGTGGCGGTCAGCGCGAGCATCGAGCAGATCCGGGGAACCGAGGCCTCGGGAATGATCGTCGGGTCCGCCCTGGGGAGCGTGGTGGCCCAGGGCACGCTGGTGCTCGGGGTGGCGGGGCTGTTCGGCTATCTGCCGGTGGCGCGCCGGATGGTGAAGCGGGACGGTACCACGCTGCTGCTGGGTGTCGTGCTCGCTGCAGCCGTAGCCGCGGACGGTCTGATCACGCGGGGCGAGGGGCTGGTGCTGTTCCTGGTCTACGGGGTGTATTTCGTCGCCCTCTGGCAGGCGGAGTGGTCGGGGGAGGCGGCCGAAGAGGACACTCTGGCAGCCGCGCCGTTCTCGGCGTCCCGCTCGATCGTACTCGGGGTGGCGGTCGTGCTGGTGTCCGCCCACTTCGTCGTCACCGGCGGTGTCGCGTTGGCCGAGTCCCTCGGGGTCAGTCAGACGTTGCTCGCGGTCATCCTCGTCGGGCTCGGCACCAGCCTTCCCGAGCTCGCCCTCTCCATTCGCGCCGCCACGGAACGGCGAGCGGCATTGTCCGTGGGCAACGTGATCGGGAGCAACATCTTCGATCTTCTCGTGCCCATCGGTGTCGGCGCGATGCTCCACCCCCTGCTCGTGGAGCGGACCACCGTGTCGTTCGACCTGCCCGCCCTCTCGGTGGCCACCGTTCTCCTGCTGGTCCTGCTCCTTCGGAGGCGTGGCCTGCAGCGATGGGAGGCCGTCGTGCTGCTCGGCTTCTACCTGGCCTACGCCGGGATCCGGGTCGGACTCGGGTGAGCCGGCCTGGCCTGCGGCGCGGTGTGGACGTCGCCGCCGAGGATGCGGAGCCGCCGCGCGTGGTACCCGGTCGGGATCAGAATCCCATCGAGCGACCGATCAACTCCTTCATGATCTCGTTGGTGCCCCCGCCGATGGGGGTCCAGCGCATGTCGAGCCAGGCCTGAGCGATGGGGTACTCGGTCATGTAGCCGTACCCGCCGTGCAGCTGGACACACCGGTCGATCACGCGCTGCTGCAGGGCCGTGGTCCACCACTTGGCCATGGCCACCTCGGGCGCCTTGAGGCCACCCTCGTTCCACTCCGTCACGCAGCGGTCCACGAACGTTTGCGCGATCGTGAGCTCCGTCTCCATCTCGGCGAGGGCGAAACGCGAGTTCTGGAACTTGCCGATGGGCTGCCCGAAGGCGTGGCGCTCCTTGCAGTAGTCGATGGTCCAATCGAGGGCAGCCCGAGCCGAGGCCACCGCCCCGACGGAGATGAGGAGCCGCTCCTGATCGAGCTCCCTGGCCATCAGGAACGCGCCCTGGCCGGGCTTGCCGATCATGTTCTCTTTCGGCACGGACACCTCGTCCAGGAACACCTCTGCGGTGTCCTGAGCATGCCAGCCCACCTTGGCGAGGGGAGTCCCGACGGTGACGCCGGGCGTCCGAGGGTCCACGGCCAGGACCGACACCCCGAACGCCTTCTTCTCGGGATCGGTCGCGCAGGAAATCAGGATGAGGTCGGCGCTCACCGCGTTGCTGACGAAGGACTTGCTGCCCGTGACGACGTAGTGGTCGCCCGCGTCGACCGCCGTGGTCTGAACCGAACTGAGGTCGCTGCCCGCCCCGGGCTCGGTCATGCCGACGGCGAGGATGGTCTCGCCGGAGACCATGCCGGGCACCCACCGACCCCTCTGCTCGTCGGTCCCGTACTTGAGGATGTAGGGCGCGACGATGGTGCTGTGGATGCCGAATCCCGGCCCGGTGCAGTTCGCCCGGTGGAGCTCTTCGGCGAGGATCATCGGGTAGCGGAAATCCTCCACCCCGGCCCCGCCGAACTCCTCCGGTGCGGCCATGCAGAGCAGGCCCTGGACACCAGCTTTCAGCCAGGCATCCCGCGGTACGATACCGTCGGCGATCCACTGGTCGTGGTGCGGGCGGATCTCCCGCTCGATGAAGCCCCGAACGGATTCGCGGAAGTGGTCGTGCTCGGGCGTGAAGAGGGTCCGTTTCATGCGCTCGGTGTGCTCGTGTCCTGATGAGGTCTCGCCGGCGCCCACGAAGGGCGCGGGCACCCGTCGATTCTGGCCCTGAAGTCTCGGCCGGTCGGGCGGGGATCACAGGATCCTAGACGTGTCGCGGCCCGGTGGCCACACGAGGACCCGGCGGAGGTCACCCGGCGGGGGACCGACGATCCCTCGGCCCTCGCCGGGGGTGGAGCCGCGGCTGGAAGGGACCGCGGGGATGAAGCCGCTGACGACGGTTCACGTCGTTGAGGTAGCGAGCAAGCTCAACGCGGGCCTCCTCGATGCTGCCGCCGATCCAGAGTGCCATGAATCCGGTGCCGGTTTCGCGGGGGCCCGGGCTCAGCAGGACGAGTCCCCGCCCGACGTCGCGGTCGAACAGGCGGGAGCGAGCATCCCGAAGCAGTTCGCCGAAGTGCTGTCCGCCCTCCGGAAAGAGTCCTCCCACGGTCACGAAGGGCCGGTGGGCCCAGTTGCCGGTGAGGCGGTTCACGAGCGTCATCGGAATCGAGGTGCCTCCCCAGCGCCCGTTGCACTCCACCCAGTGCAGATCCGCCGAGTCGAACGCGTCACCGATGAGGATGGTGTCCAGCGAGCAGCGCCCGTACCAGCCGAGGTGCTGGAAGAGGAGCAGGATGCGCGCGCCCTCGGCGGCGATCCGATCCTGAATACCCTTGGGAAGGGAGGTCGGAGCACATCCGACGAAGCGTCCCGTGGGACCCGTGACGGACTGATCGAAGACCCCTTCGAGAATCGGAGGGCCCTCGTCCGGGTGGGGGATCCATCCCTGCAGCGACGGGCTCCTCAAGACCGAGTCCTCCCACACCGAGACGAGGGTCGGGAAGGGTTCGGTCCAGCCGAGCCCCAGGAAGATCTCGCGCAGGTGGGCCCGAAGATCGCGGAGTGAGGTGAAGGCGAGGATCTCCTTCGAATCGAGGACCAGGTTGCCGGCGGATCCCGCCGCGCTGGGCAGCTTGATGCCGACTCTGCCGTTCCTGTGAGCGAGGCGCCGAACCCGATCGGCCAGGTGCGCCCAGCTCGAGGCGGAGGTCGTGGGGGGGAGCGCGCGATTCCCCAGGAGCCGAGCCACCCAGGTCGAGAACCAGATCTTGTTGTTGACCGCGGCGGCGAGGTTCGGCGGCGGCGCGCCCACGTGCACGGGAACCCCGGCCAACCGATGGATGCGACTCGCCAGCGCCCACACGCCCCCGGTGGCCTGGTAGGGAACGACGTTCAGGCCACCCGCGATTCCGGCCAGCCGGGCCACGCGTCGGCACAACGTCTCGTCCTGCAGGACCCGGACCGCCAGCCGCCCCCGGTGCCGCCAGCTCGAGGGCACCAGCACCTCCACTCGCCCCAGCCCGAGGTCGTCGCGGCAGTAGCGCACGAAATCCGATGACGGCCGGGCGATGACCGCCATGTCGTCGTCCCGCGCCAGGAGCAGGGCGCGGTGCTCCCGCATGACGGGACTGCCCCCCTGCAGAGGCTTGTCGACGGTGTGGATGTGCAGGGTCGGCCAGTCGGCCAACCCCGTGGTCACACCCGCACCGAAGACCTCCGTCGCGTCGAGGCCGGGATCGGCGCGGCGGATCTCCGCGGCGAGGGCTTCGATCTCCGCCCTTTCACCCGGCGACGGAGAGCAGGCGAAGCGCCCGATGATGGGGTGCGGTCCGAAGCGGTGCGGTCCCTCGGCCATGGCGCCTCACCCCTCCTCCCCGATCCGGGAGATGGCGTGGCGAACCACGGTGTCGAAGTAGCGGGCCCCGATCGGCAGTACCGACTCGTCGACGGTGAAGTGGGGGCTGTGCAGGGGGATGTAGTGATCATCGCTTCCGCGGGTCCCGAAGCGTACGTAGCATCCGGGAATCCTCTGCAGGAGGAAGCCGAAGTCCTCGGATCCCATGCTCGGATACTCCTGAACCACGATGTGCTCGCGCCCGATCACCTCGGCGGCTGCAGCGGCTGCGACCTCCGCTTCGCGGTCCGAGTTGACGACCGGCGGGTACCCGGACCGGATGTCCACCGAGACCTCGGCCCGGTGAAGCTCCGCGGCCGCGCGGCAGAGCCGCTCGAGACCCCGGTGGATGTGCTCGCGCACCTCGGGCAGGGTGGTCCGGATGGTCCCCTCGAGGACGGCCTCTTCGGCGATGACGTTGGACGCCGTGCCCGCCTCGATGCGACCGATGGTCACCACCGACGGGTGGACCGGGTCGATCTCCCGGGTGACGAGCGATTGGAGGCTGCCGATGAGCATCCCCACCACGATCACGGCGTCCACGGCTTCATGCGGGCGGGCGCCATGCCCCCCCTCGCCGCACACGCGGATGCGGAAGCCGTCGGAATGCGCCGTGACCGTGCCCCGGGTCACCATGATCTCGCCCAGGCGGTAGTGATGGGTCACGTGGCCGGCGAAGATCGCATCCACGTCGTCGAGGGCTCCCGACTCCAGGGGAACCCGGGCGCCCCCGCCGCGCTCCTCCGCGGGCTGGAACAGGTAGACGACGGTGCCCGGCGGCGGATCGTCGCAGTGACGGGCGGCGGCTCCCAGGACCATGGCCATGTGGGCGTCGTGCCCGCAGGCGTGCATGCGGCCCTCGATCTCCGAGGCGAACGGAAGGCCCGTCTTCTCGATCGCCGGCAGCGCATCCATCTCTGCGCGCAACGCGACGACCGGGCTTCCCGGTGGGCCGGGCAGTCGACCGACTACGGCGGAGCCCACCCCGTCGTAGCGATAGTCGATCCCGAGACGCTCCAGTTCGCCGATGACGGTGCGCGCCGTCTCCGCTTCTTCGAAGGCGAGCTCGGGGCGACGGTGGAAGGTCCGACGCAGGTCGACCATGCGCCGTGTCGCATCGCTCCTGGGCAGTTCCAGGGTACGCATCACGAACTCCGGGCCACGGAGGACTTCCCGGCCCCCCCGGCCGGGTCTTCCGGCGCTCACCTGCCGCCGGACCGCAGCCTTTCTGAATATACCACCGGAGGGTGCCGGGTGGGGGCGGCTACGGGGCCGGGGCGGACGCGCGTTCCCGTTCGCGAGCGTACAGGTAGGCCGGGAGGGCGCAGGAGAGGCCGATACACAGGTTGAGCGCCACGAAGATCCACAGGCGCTTCGTCTTGCTGTGGACGAGCCAGATCCAGAAGACGAAGGACGAGATGAGCAGGTCCGAGGTGAGGGTGCTGGCCATGCTGTTCGCGAACATTCCTGAGAGCATGGCGTCGAGGCCGGGACCCTCCGCCCCGATGTGCGCGATGAAGAAGATGTACGGGACGACGGCCCCGACCAGGGCCAGTCCGAGATAGAGTCGCTTCATTACGTCACTCCATTCCCAGGGCCATCCGGACCGCCGCGACGACGTGGTCCCACGTGTCTTCGGTCGGCGTGATGAGCTGGAAGTGATTGGATTCGGGGACGGGCAGGATCGTCAGGTCCTCGCGGGTGCGTCTCACCCGCTCCGTCATGGCCTCGTGCGCTCCGGTGTACAGCACCATCTGCGCAGGCACGAGGTAGAGTGAGGCCGAGATCGGCGGCCTCTCGATCGGGGACGCCTGCCGGTAGCGAGAGGGGACCGACTCGGGGTCTCCGCCCAGGAGCCGCGCGATGACGGGCTCACCGCAGATCTCCGCGTCGACTCCCGAGGCGTCCCACGACGCGAGATCGGGAGAGCACGGCGTCCGGCCCGGGACCTTCGTAGGCCGGAATCCGGGCCGCGGCCGGAAGCGCCATGCACCACGCGAGCAGGGCGATGAACCGGGAACTGCCCATCTCACCTTCTCTGGACGGGGAGGCGATCTTCCGTTTGGGAACGAGGGGCTAGAATGCCGATCGGCAGGCTCACCCCGCAACCACGCCTTCAGCAGCCTCCCGTCTTCTTCATCTTCCCGTCGGGAAGTCCCCCCGATGCGGCGTGAGGGGGCCGCTCCCGTCCTGCGGATCGAGAACGGCCCGGATACGTTGCCTGTCCAGCCCCTCAACAGCGAGGTGAAGAATGTCCGATTCGCGTGGCCTCACCATGGGAGACGGCAGCGATCGTCCCCTGACCTTCAAACGCTTCTCCCAGCGGTTTCCCGGGGTCACCGAGGCGCACGCCGCCCTCGGCGCCGCCACAGGTGAAGCCGGACCTCTGAGTGCGCGGGAACAGCAGCTCGCCAAGCTGGGCCTCTGCGTCGGCGCAGGTCTGGAGTCGGCCATGAAGAGCCACGTTCGCCGCGCCCTGGAGGCGGGTCTCACTCGCGAGGAGATCGAGCACGCCATCCTCCAGGGGGTCGGTACCCTGGGATTTTCCAGCACGGTTCGCGCCTGGGTCTGGGCGACCGAGCAGATGGACGCCGAAGCGGAGCGGTCGGGCTGAGGGGCGAGGGAGGGGGCCGAGCGCGGGTCGGCCTCAGCCCCCCAGTCGCCGCTGCACTCCGATCAGCAGCACGGGTCGCCACTTGGGCTGGTTGATGGCATCGTCCGCGTCACCGTACTGGTAGTCCTCTCGGGGATTCACGTCGTCGCCGTCGGGGCTGTACGAGGTGTCGTGCCCCTGAAGTCGAGCGCCGGGAAACCAGTCCAGACCCGCGTCGACCACCAGCCAGGTCCGGCTGCCGATGACGAAACGGCTCTCGGTGCCGATGCCGAGTCCCCAGTGGGCGCTCGTGACGTCGAAGTCCTCGTTGCCGCCGACGTACCGGAAGTTGCCCCGGAAACGCGAGTGGCGGACGCCCACGGACCAGTATCCCTGGTCACCGGGAACGGATTCGGACGGCCACAGGAGGTCGAGGTCGAGATCCACGACCCGACCCTTCTTCTCGGGCGTGCCGTTCGTGGCGTTGTTGATGAAGATCCGCCTCGCCTCCGACGACGAGCCGGGGTCGAGCCGCGTGAAGCCCAGCCGCAGGCGGGCCTCGACGGGAATCGAGGGCGCGAGGTCGCGCGCGAGGAACTGCCCCTGGAGCGACAGTCCATCGGCGAACCCCAGCATGCCTCCGACCACGAAGTTGCGGCGTGAGGTCGGCGACTCCTGTGCCTCGGCTCCCGGGACCCCGACGAGCAGGGCACCGGCGACAGCCAACATGGATGTCCAACGCACGGGTGATATCTCTCGGCAACGGGTGACGGGAGGGTGATCCCCATTCGCTGCCAACTCCATGCCAAACATCTGTTCCATGGAGGACCGCGGAGTTCTGCGGAGATCCGGCGCCCTCGGCCCTCGCCGGGGCCGGAAAAGAGGTACGGGCGGCGGCATTGGGGAGCCGGCTGTGGAGCGCCCTCTCTCTTGCCCCCGGCTCCGCCCCGTGGCCATCGTCCGTAGATCATCCCGACCGGCGCTCGGACCATCCGCGCACCGTCGGTACGCCCGGACCCTCCCGGCACCGCGTGAAGAGGCCGTTCATGACCCGCACGTATCTGGCTCGTCGCCCCCTCGCCCGTCGGCTCCTTCCCGGCGCGCTCCTCGTCTTCGCCTTCGGTTGGATCGTCGCGATACCGGAGACGCTCCCGGCCCAGGAGGCAGCGGCGCTTCCGGAGGTCGGGGAGTTCGACTTCGGCAAGATGTGGACGTTCGAGTACCCGCCGGTGGAGCACTTCGGCTCGACGTACGGCGTGGACGCGACGCCCGAGTGGTTCGAGCGGATCCGCATGGCCGCGCTGCGGATTCCGGGGTGCTCGGCGTCGTTCGTGTCGCCGCACGGTCTGGTGGTGACGAATCACCACTGTGCTCGCGGCGCCATCGCCGGCGTGACCCGGGACGGTGAGAGCCTGCTGGACGACGGCTTCTACGCGGCCTCGCTGGACGAGGAGCGCCGGATCCCGAACTACTACGCCGACCAGCTCCTCGCGGCCCTCGACGTCACCGACGAGCTGGAGGCCGGCCTCGAGGCTGCCGGCGGTGACCCGAACGCCGCGCGCGGGGACGTTCTCGCAGCCATCCAGGACCGCATCCTGGCGGACTACGACGACGACGCCCGGGTCCAGTTCGTGGACCTCTACAACGGCGGGCGCACATCCGCCTACGTGATTCGGCGGTATACCGATGTGCGGCTCGTGGCGGCCGTCGAGCTTCAGCTCGGCTTCTTCGGCGGGGACCCCGACAACTTCACGTACCCGCGCTATGCGCTGGACTACACCTTCTACCGGGTATACGGGGACGACGGCGAGCCCCTCGAGACCGACCACTGGTTCCGGTGGGGCAACGGGGTGGAGGCCGGTGAGCCCATCTTCATGGTGGGCAATCCGGGGCCGACGAACCGCCTTCTGACGGTCGCGCAGCTCGAGTACCAGCGGGACCACCTGGTGCCGGGCCGCAAGGCGTTCTTCGAGACCCGGCTCGGTGCGTTGCGGGATGCGTACGCCGCGGACCCGGAGACCGGTGAGCAGTTGGGCCTGCGCAATCGGGCGTTTTCGCTCTCCAACTCGCTGAAGGCGTACACGGGCCGCCTCTCGGCCCTCCAGGACCCCGACATCCTGGCGCGGAAGCAGGCCGCCGAAGTCGCGCTCGTGGCCGATGCCTCGGCGTCGGGGATCGAGTCGGCGCGGGTGGAAGAGCTACTGTTCGCGATGGCCGAGGTGCAGGAGCAGCAGCGGGAACTCGGCGCCGCGATGAACGCCTTCTATCGCATCGGCGACCCGACGTACGGGTCGAGAGCGCTCCTGAGGGGGATTCGGGCGCTGCAGCTGCGCGGGGCCGAAGCGGCCGGCAGCCCGGCGGAAGAGGTCTCTCAGTACCGGGAGGCGCTGACCGACATCGGCGATCATCCCGCCGACCTCGAGGAGGATCTGCTGGCGCTGCGGATGCGGGATCTGGAGCGGTTCCTCGGCGACGATGCCCTGGTGGATGCCGCACTGGATGGGCGCTCGGCGGAGGGTGCCGCGACGGTGTTGCTGCAGGGGTCGGTTCTGGCCGGCCAGGCCGACGCCACTGCGGCGGTCGAGGGAGACGGGGTACCCGCGGCCGACCCCATCGTCGCGCTCGCGGAGCGTCTCCTGCCGCGGGTCGTGGCCTACCAGCAGGCCGCCGCCGGGCTGGCCTCGCGCGAGAGCGCGCTGGCCGCAGAGCTCGGCCGTCTGCGCTTCGACGTCTACGGCACCCGCATCGCCCCGGACGCGACCTCGTCGCCGCGCATCACCGACGGCGTGGTCCAGGGGTACGGCTACAACGGGACCCAGGCGCCCACCCACACGACGCTCTTCGGGGTCTACGACCGCTTCTACTCGCACCAGGGCACCAGTGACGAGTGGCTGCTGCCGGACCGCTGGCTGCCGGTGCCCGAGGGCCTCGATCTGTCGACGCGGCTGAACTTCGTGTCCACGACCGACTCGTACGGGGGCAACTCGGGTTCTCCCGCGCTGACGCGCGACCTCGAGATCGTGGGGCTGAACTTCGACCGCAACATCGAGGGCCTGAGCCGCGACTTCATCTACCTGCCCGAACAGGGCCGCAACGTCATGGTGGACGTGCGGGCGATCCGGCACACGCTCGACGTGGTCTACGACGCCGACCGCATCGTCCTCGAGATCGACACGGGCGAGATGGTCGCCACGGAGGCGGAAGCCGACCGGGTGCGAGGCGCCGGAGGGGGCTGACG
>JAHHMJ010000360.1 GCA_018678395.1 Gemmatimonadota bacterium
GGGCCTGTTCGAGGCGGCCGCGGTGCGAGGGCGGGTGTCGGGCGGGTCGAGTCGGGCCGATGCCGAGGCTGCGGTGTCGGCAGCGGTCGCGACCGCCGAGCGGCTCTACGGCGACCGGGTGGGGAACGCGCCGACCGCGCCGCAACTGGCGGGCGACGACTTTCTCGCCTCGGATCTCGGGGTGTGTCGGAGCATGGCCGACATCATCGGTTCCGACTGACGGCCTCGCTCAGAACGTGGCGACCGACAACCCACCGAGGGTCGGCGCCGCCATCGTCTCGCAGGTCCGGAAGGGTTCACCGTAGGCGACGCGGATTCGGGATCCGTCGACCGCCGCCCGGGCGCGAATCTGGTCGGCGAGCGCCCGTGAACCGCCCGGAAAGACCCCGCCGGCCTGGCGCGCGCCCTCGAACTGCGAGTCGTAGGCGGCGATCGCCCGGAGCTTGCGATCCATCTGGTCGGTGATGTCGACGACGAACGAGGGGGGATCGGCATCCTCTCGGTACGCCGTGGCGTGAACGAGCTTGAGGGGCCGATGGCGCTCCCCCGGTGCGTCGAATCGCGAGAGGCCGGCGAGGAAGCAGGCGTCCCACACGAGCTCGGCGGCCACGCGATGGTCGGGATGCCGCCCGGCCGTCCAGTGGGTGACCACCACACGCGGGCGCAGTTCGCGAATCAGTCCGGCCACGCGGACGCGTGCCTCGTGCGTGTTCGCGAGCCGGGCATCGGGAAGTCCGGCGTTGCGCCGCACGGCCAGGCCCATGATCTCCGCCGCCGCGGCCGCCTCCCGGGCACGGGTCTCAGGAGTGCCCCGGGATCCCATCTCGCCCCGGGTGAGATCGACCACCCCGGTGCGCTCGCCGGCGTCGGCGCTCTTGATCAGCGCGCCCCCGCAGATGAGTTCCGCGTCGTCGGGATGCGCGAAGACGGCGAGGACGTCGAGGGCGTCGGTCACGACGTCGTCATTCGGCGCGCAGTGCGACCACTGGCTCGAGGCGAGCCGCGCGATAGGCGGGGAGGAGGCCGAAGAGCATCCCGGTCAGGGCCGCAGCCCCGAGCGCCACGCCGACGGACCACAGGGGAATGCGTGCCGGGATCGGCGTGAAATGCGCCGTCCCGTACGCTGCTGCGGCGCCGAGGAGCAGGCCCGCCGCGCCTCCGAGGGTGGTCAGGACGCCGGCCTCGACGAGGAACTGCCACAGGATCTCCCGGCGCGTGGCTCCGACCGCCTTCCGCACGCCGATTTCCCGGGTTCGTTCGGTGACCGAGATGAGCATGATCCCGATGACCCCGACGCCGCCCACGAGCAGTCCCGCGGACGACAGGGCGAGCATCACGAGGAAGAAGACCCCGGTCAGCCGGTTGAAGGTGTCGATCAGCTGCGCCGAGGCGAGCAGCGCGAAGTCGTTCTCCTCGCGTGGACCGAGCCCGCGCGCGGAACGCAACGCCGCGATCACCTCGTCCTGGACCCGGCTCTGCGTGTACGCACTGTCGGGAACGACGAGGATCTGGGCCTGGGAGTCGTCGGCTTTCAGCCGCTTGAGTCCCGCGGTGTAGGGGAGAACGATCCAGTGTTCGACCGCCGCGGTGAAGACGTTCTCCTCGGGCTCGAAGACGCCGATCACGCGAAAGTCGTCCCGGACGTCGCGGAAGGGCGACGACAGCCGGACGCTGCGCCCGATCGGGTCCAGCTGGCCGAACAGGTCGGTCGCGAGGGCGGACGACACGACCACCACGGCCCGCGATTCGCGCACCTCGGCCGGCGTGAAGTTGCGGCCGGCGATGAAGTCCCCCTGCGAGTACTTGGGCCAGCCGGACGCGTACCCCTGACCGGTGATCCCCTGCAACTGCTGGCTTCCGTACTCGATGTCGGTCTGCAGCTGGAAGTTGTAGAGGGCCTCGTCGACGGCGGCGAGCCGCCCGACGCGATCGGCTTCCTCTGCCGTGATGACGGGCTTGTTCCACCACGGTGGCCGCCCGTTGCCCGGCCCGAACTGGACCGAGGTGAAGTCGAAGCGGACGACCACGAAGTTCTCGGGTCCCGCCGATTCGAAGGCCTCCAGCACGGACGATCGAATCCCGGTGATCAGGGCCGCCATGGTGACGACCACCGAGACCCCGATGGCGACCCCGAGAATCGTGAGTCCCGCCCGCAGCTTGTTCGCGCCGAGGGCGTCGAAGGCGACGCCGATCCCCTCCCGGAGGGTGGCGAGCGGGCTCGCTCTGGAGGGCTGAGGGCTACTCATAGCGCAGCGCGTCGACGGGATCGAGCTTCGACGCCTGTGCCGCCGGGTACACCCCCGCGATCACTCCGACGCTGATCCCGAGGACCACCCCCAGCGTGACCCACTGGGGCGCGACGACGGCCGGTAGCGGAGAGACGGCCCGCACCAGCCCGGCCAGCGCCACCCCGGCACCCACACCCAGGAGTGCGCCGACCGTGGACAGCGTCGCGGACTCCACGAGCACCTGGGCGAGGATGTCGCGTCGACGCGCGCCGATCGCCTTGCGAACGCCGATCTCGCGTGTCCGCTCCATCACCGAGACCAGCATGATGTTCATGATGACGATGCCACCGACCACCAGCGAGATCGCCACCAGCCCGGGGAGGGCCGTGAAGAGAATCGTCGAGATGCGGTCCCAGAAGCTCAGGGAGTCGTCGGCCGTCTCGACCGCGAAGTCGTTGGGTTCGGAGGGTCGCAGGCGGTGTCGGACGCGCATGATGCCCTCGACCTCGGCCTGGATCGGTCGGACGAGCGACGGATCGTCGGCCTTGATCAGCACCTCGTCGATGAAGCCGCGGGGCGCCACCAGCGAACGGATCGGGGACCGCGCCGGCGCCACCAGCTGGTTGTCCAGCGACTGGCCGAAGAGCGACCCCTTCTCCTCCAGGACGCCGATGACCCGGTAGGGGAAGCCCCGGACGCGGACGGACCTCCCGATGGGGTCGATCGCCTCGAACAGCACGTCCGCCGTCTGAGATCCGAGCACCACGACCGCGACGCCCTGTTCGTTCTCCTGTGCCGAGAAGGCGCGACCCCGATCCACCACCCAGTCGCGAATGTCGAAGATCTCGGGTGACGCTCCGTAGAGGCGGACGTTCGAGACGGTCCGAGCGTTGTCGGCCGACACCTCGCCGCCTCCCGACGACAGGACGCCGACGGCGGCCGGGTAGGTCAACTCCGCACGAATCGCCACCGCGTCGTCCTCGGTGATGCGGGGCCGGCGGGCGCGGCGGCGCCACTCCTCGCGGTCGACGTTGATGTTCACCTGCGGATTGCGGCTCACCGTCACGGTGTTCACGCCGAAGAGCTGCGACGAGAAGTCCTCCGTGATGTAGCGGTCCATCCCCTCGACGACGCTGACGACGACGATCAGGAACATCACGCCGATGATCACGCCGAGGACACTGAAGAAGCTCTTCAGGCGTTCGGTCGCGATCTGCGACATCGCGAGGCGGACTCCCTCCCAGAGGTGCACGGTCGCGCTCCCGTCAGCCGGCGTCGTTCCGGGCGTCGTCGGAGAGCTCCTCCTCCCTTCGGACCGGGTCTCCGTCGCGCAGCGTCCGGATCGTCTGATACGGGCCGGAGACCACGGTCTCGCCGGGCTCCAGGCCGTCGAGCACTTCGAAGAACTCGTCGCCCGCGATCCCGACGGTGACCGGACGGAAGGTCGCCGTGCCGGCCTCGACCACGAATACGCCCTCCACCTCCGGCGTCTCACCGGTCGTGGCCCGCGTGGAGTCCTCGCGAACGGTCAGCGCGATGATCGGGACCGCGACCGCGTCGTCGCGCATGTCGGTGACGATGCTCGCGGTCGCCGACAGGTCCGGCCGGAGTTCGACGTCGGTGGGGTCCAGCGTGAGAACCACCTCGAAGTCGATCGCCTGCTGCTGGCCCGAGGCGGCGTTCTGGGACGGGGGCCGAATCGCGGAGTTGCCGATCTCGGTGACGCGCGCCGTGAACGTCTGATCGGGAAAGGCGTCGATATCCACCTCCGCGGAGTCGCCGAGGGCCAGACGCGGCACGTCGGTCTCGTCCATCTGAACGACGACCTCGACGACCGAGAGGTCCGAGATCGTCAGGATCAGCGAGCCGGCGTTGTTCATGGTGCCGACCACCACCGTCTCGCCGACCTCGACGTTGAGGCGGGTGACCTTGCCGGCGATCGGAGCGCGGAACACGGTCTTGGCGAGGCGATCCTCGGCCTCGTCGAGCGCGGCCTCCGCGACCTCGACGCCGTACTCGGCCGCGTCCATGTTCGCGCGGGCGACCTCGAGGTTGGTTTCGGCGTCTTCGACCTGCTGGCGGCTCACCAGGAGCGAGTCCCGCATCCACAAGCCACGGATGCGGTCGTACTCCCGCCGCTGACGGGTGAGGTTGGCGCTCTGCTGGGCGGCCTGCGCCTGCGCCTGACTCACGCTCGCCTGCGCGCGCGAGCGGGACGCCTCCAGCTGGGTCCGATCGAGGCGCAGCAGGTCGTCACCGACCTCGACATTCTGGCCCTCTTCGACCAGCAGGTCGGCCACGCGCGCCGCCACGTCCGAGCTGATGTCGACCGAGCGCCGGGCGCGGATGTTGCCGCTGGCCGTCACGGTGGCGACCAGGTCCTGGCGGTCGATGTCCGCCATGCGCACCGCGGCGCCGCGGCCGGAGCCGGTGCGCATCGAGATCACGGCGGCCGCGGCGAGGACGCCGACGACGATGAGTGCGATGAATCCCTTCTGGAGTCCGGTCATGTGTCGTGGCGTCAGTCGTCGCGGAGCCGCCGACCCACCACGGCTTCAAGGTTGGTGAGGGCGTCGTGGTAAGCGTAGATCGCGGCGAGCAAGTCGTTGTCGGCTTGTACCTTGACCGTCTCGGCCTCGACGAGGTCGAGGAAGGGGATCAGCCCGACCCGATACTGTTCGCGCGAGAGGCGGAGCTGCTCGTCGGCGTAGGTCTGATTCTGCTCTTCCAGCTGAACGCTGCGGTACGCCGTCTCGAGCTGCGTGCGCCGGATGGCCACCTCGGCCTGCAGGGCGATTTCCTGGTCGCGCAGCTGGTACTCGGAATCGTCGAGCTGCGCCTGCGCGGACTCGAGCTGCTGCTGTCGGCTGAATCCCTGGAAGATGGGAACGCTGACCGAGAGCGACGCGCTGGGCGGAGAGCGAACGAAGTCGAAGGGGAAGACGTCGTTCTGAGTGATGAGCTGCTGCCGATCGGCCTCGGTGAAGGTGAAGCCCGAACAGTCGAGGGCGGGCAGCGGATCGGCGAGTCGGGAGTAGAGTTCGTTGGTCTGCTGGCAGCTGGCGAACGCACCGGCGGCCGAGGCCTGACCCTGGGCCACGAGGAAGTCCGTATTGCTGGCCTCGCGGGTGAAGCCGCTCCATCCCAGCCCCAGGCTCACGGTCGGAAAGTACGCCGACCGCGCGCTGCCCACTCCCTCTCGAGCGAGGTCGCGGCCCCGCTGACGCGTCCGCAGTACCGGGTTGTTCTCCAGGGCGAGCCGCAGCAGCTCCGACTCGCTCCACCCCGGCGCCTCGACCTCGAAGGCCGTGGTCAGTGCGACGGCGGGAGAAGGCCGCAGGCCGATCACCTGGAGGAGCCGGTAGGTCGCGGTGGCGACCGCGTTCTCGGCCTGGATCAGTCCCACTTCCGCCCGGCCGACCTGGATCTCGGCCTGATTCACGTCCAGGCCGGTCGCCGTTCCGACTTCGGCCTGCCCCTGGACCAGGCGCAGGTTGAAGCGCGCCCGCTCGAGCTGCTGCCCCGCGAGCTCGACCAGTTCCTTCTGTCGGAGCACGTCCAGGTAGTTGAGCGTCACCTGGGTTTCGAGATCGACGCGCGCCTGGTCGATCGCCGCGGCGGTCTGGGCCCGCGACGCCTTGGCGGCGGCGAGACCGTAGAGCACCGCTCCGTTGAGCGTGTAGTTCAGCCCCAGGCTGTAGCTGCTGGAGTAGTAGTTGGGCTGCTGCCCGACCCCCAGATCACCCAGGGTGAGGTTGCCGATGCGCTGCTCACCGGTGCCCTGCCACCCCACGCTGCCCGATGCGCTGGCCGACGGAATCAGGCGGCCGTAGGCGGCGCGCACGCCCCAGTCGGCCACGGCCCGGTCGTTCTGGGTGGCCTGGTAGGTGGGGTTGTGGCGCCGCGCGAGCTCGAGCGCTTCCTCCAGCGACATGAACGCGGGTGCGGTCGGCACACCCTGAGCCGCCGCAGGAGACACGGCGCCGAGGGAGAGGAGGAGAGCGGCGAACAGGGCGGTCACAAGTCCCGTGGGGCGTGGTGCGGCCGTCCGAGGCTGCGCACGATGCACGATGGCCTCCCGGTGAGGAGCGTTGGGGTGAGGACTACGTGGCGGGTCCGCGTCCCGCCGTACGCGAGACTCCGACGTACGGTTTCCCGTGCGCACGAATTCGTCGCCACGACCGGTCGAGGAGGGTACGGGCCGACGGTGGGTCGGCTTCAATCCGGTATTCAGGAGGGATCCGGCAGCCGTTCGGCCCGGAAGCCGAGTGCGGGAATCTCGACGCGGAGCACGCGGCCCTGGTCGTCGATCCACAGGTCCCGGATGGTGCCGGAGCCGTCCAGGCGAAGATGTCGGGCCTGGATCTGGCGTCCACCCAGGCGGAACGGCTCGGACTCCTGCGAGACCAGGCTCAGGCGAGACGGGCGGTCCGCCCCGGGATCGAGCACCACGACGGGCCCACCGCCGTCATCCACGAAACGCGCGACGAAGTAATACTGGTGCGACACGTGGTTCTCGAGCACCACCGTGCGCTGCGCGGCGCGGTATTCGCGCTGCGTCTCCCCCTCGGGCGACCGGATGCGACTGACGTAGCGGCCGTCGGCGAGGACCACGGAGAGGTCCGCGGACCGAGTACCGGTGACTTCGTTCTCGTACGACGACACCGTGAAGTCGGATCGCGCCGCCAACGCGGGGCTCATGCGCTCTCCGTCGAATTCCACGGTGGCCGTGGCGAGGATTCGGGCCGTCTGGCCCATTCCGACTCGGTGGATCGAGAAGGATTCGTGGCCCACCTCGCGGCCCTGGGAGAAGAGGGCGAAACGGCCCTCGTCCAGGATCACGTCCTGGGCCGCCGTCGGTGCGGTGGTGGCCACGACCCCGGCGAGGAGGAGTCCGGGAAGTGCTCGCCGAAGAGCGAGAATGCGGTGTCGGTCCATCGTTTCTGCGCCTGCCGAAGGGAACACCGGGTGTCGGCGGTTGCTACACGGTAGTAGGAGCGGGGGGTCCTGTGGGAGAGGGGTCGAGCAGGGTGACGAGGTCGTCGAGCCAACTCCGGAGGATGGCGGCGCCTCGCTCGGCGCTCGCACGGCTGGGATGGCCGATGACGCCCCCCGACGCTTCGGGGGGTGTGAGGGGGCGGCCCCCGACGTACCTTCGGACCGCCCGCTCGGCGGGCGGAGCGTCGTGCACGGCCTCCGTCCTCACGAGATCGGGCCGGAGATGGAGCATGATGGAGGTTTCGACCTCACCCGCGTGCTCCGGCTCCGGATCGCCGGGCCTGTGACGCGAGAGATCCAGAGAGAAGAGGTCGATCACGGTGGTTCGCGCATCCGAGGTCAACGCCATCAGCAGCGCATCGATGTGCGGCTCGCTGCGGCTGGCAGTCACCACCACGAACTCGGTCACCCCGTGATCCTCCCACGACGAGAAGAGCTCGTTCACCGCGCGGTGCAGGGTCTTCCGCCGGAGTCCGGCGGTGCCCGGAAAGCGGTGGGACCCCGGCAGGTTCACCCCGTAATCGAAGGCGGGTGCGTGCAGCAGCCCGAGTCGGGTCGAGAGTTCACGTACCACGTGCTCGGCAATCAATGTCCCGGTGGCGAGGGGCAGGTGCGGTCCGTGCTGCTCCAGCGAGCCCACGGCGAGGAGCAGGCGCGGATCACGGGCGAGTCCGCGTCGGACCGCCGGCCAGGGCAGGCGGTCGATGGCGAAGTCGTCGGTGTCGATGGGCGGGTCGTGGTCGGTCATCGGAGGCTTCGTTGAGTCGCCCGCCGTCTCGCTGGGAGACGTGGGGACCGTGGATCGCGCTCGTCGCGCTCGCGCTGTGGAGCCGCGCGCCGGGGCCCTGGACCGCCGCCGCAGCAGCCGTCGCGAGTGTCGCGGCGCTCGTGTCGTTCCGGCGGCTGAGTCCGGCCAGGCGCCTCGCGAGCGTCCTGATTCTGGGCGGTGCGCTGACCGCCCTCGTCGTGGTCCAGCGTGAATCGCGGGTGACCGGCGCCTGGGACGACTACTGGTTCGACCGCGAGGCGCAGGTCGTCGAAGATCTGGGCCGCCGCCTGGATCAGCTGTTGGACCGGAGCATCGCCAGTGTGGAGACACTGGCCGACGCGGCGGCTGGAGGCAACCTCGTCGAGCCGGAACGCGTGCGGACCCTCCGTCGCGAGGCCGGTCTGGCGGGCCTCGCGCTCTACGGGGCCGACGGGCGCGCCCGCGTCTGGGACGGGATGCACCGGGGGCGCGTGCCCGAGATGGTCAAGGCCGGAGACCGGCCGTTCCTGTTCGGCGAGAGCCCGTTGTTCGCGTACCTCTACGTAGCCATCCCGGTCGCGGACGGCGGGACCGCGGTAGGGGCGATCCTGTTGAGGGCGGATCTGCCCGGTCAGGTCGGCGACGTCGACGACTTCGCGTCGAGCTTCCGCGCCCGAACCGGCGAGATGCTTCGCCTGTCCACGCCGGCCCGCGCGCGGGCGGCCGGCATCTTCGACTACATGCACGAGGGACAGGCGCTCTTCAGCCTCACGGTGGAACGTCCGGCAC
>JAHHMJ010000003.1 GCA_018678395.1 Gemmatimonadota bacterium
GTGACGAGGTTCTCGGACGTCATCACCACCTGGATCGGCTGGTCGAGATTGTTCTCGAACTGCAGGTCGCGATTGGTGACGATGCCGACGAGCCGTCCGCCATTCTCGACGATCGGGACTCCGCTGATCGAGAAGCGCGACATCAGCGCGTGAGCGTCCCGCAGGGTGGCGTCCAGCCCGAGCGTGATCGGGTCCAGGATCATGCCGCTCTCGGAGCGTTTGACGCGGTCGACCTCTCCCGCCTGACGGTCGATCGGCATGTTCTTGTGGACGATCCCCATTCCGCCCTCACGCGCCATCTGGATGGCCATGCGCGCCTCGGTAACCGTGTCCATCGCGGCCGACAGCAGCGGGATTCGCAGGCGGATGGTCCGCGTCAGCCGCGTTCCCACCTCGGTCTCCATCGGGTGGACCGTCGAGTGACCGGGAACGAGGAGGACATCGTCGAAGGTGAGGCCTTCTTTGATCACGTGGGCGCCACGTCCGGCGCGGGATTCCATCATGAGCTCATCCTGGGGTGGCCATGCGCGCGCGCCCGCTCACCGTCGAGATCCCGTCGAGGGACGCGGAGAGCGGGCGCTGATCGCTCGCAGTGGCGAACGGTTCCTTTCATGGCGAACGGTACCCGGCGCCGGAGCGGAGTGTCAACCCCCGGACGAGGGTCCCTGCGCGGCCGTCGCGTTCCCCGTCGCGTTCCCCGTTGCGGGCCGCTCCCGAGAGCCGTTCCCGCCCCCTTCGATCCGCTCCGGACCCTCTTCGATCGGGTCACCCAACGTGCCCAGGTCCGTGAGGATCTGGCGCCCCGCCGACGACACGCCCGAAAGAACGCGGTCGGCCGCGGCGATGAGCTGGAAGGCCTCGCGGATCGTCTCCGGATTCATGGCCTTCTTCCGCATGCGATCCTGCAGGCCCTCGGCCAGCTTCTGAAGTCCCGACGCCTCGACCTGCGCCTCACGGGCATACTTCGACTCCAGGAACTCGATGTAGTCGAGAACCTGGTAGACCTGGGCTTCGGGAAGGGACTCGATGCGTCGCAGGAGCCGCTGGCGGAGCACGTCGTGCATGGGGACCCGGGCTGAAGAAGACGAGCATCTAACATAGCCCCGTACGAGGTTCACGGGCGACCGGGTTCGCCCGAGCGCGCACCGGATCGGGACTCGACGTCGACCGCGCGCTCGACTACGATGACGGCTCCGAAGTTGTCGATCCTCCGACCGTGCCCCCATGGCATTCCTGCCCCTGCGCCCCGTACCTCTCCCCGGAGAGACCGATCAACGGTACGGTCGTTGGCTGGATTCGGTCCGAGAACGCCTCGACGACCCGGGCGTGGACCGCAATCAACTCTGCCGCCAGATCCTGACCGGGCTGTACCTGCCCGGTCTCGCGGGGGTCGACCCGGACACCCTCGATCTGGACGCACGCGTTCTGGTGGATCAGCTGGATCCGCGCAACGTGACCCTGGAGCCCGAATACTACCGGGAGCTCGACGTGACGCGGTACGCGCGGGTGAAGCCACTCCTGTGGCTGTGGGAGATGTTCGACCGCAGTCCCGCGGGCGAGAACACGGCATTGGGAGTGCCCTTCAGACGACTGCTCGCCGAGCGGGTGTTTCGGCGGTGCGGGCACAACTTCAAGGCGTTCCCCTACGTCCGTGTTTCGTTCGGGTACAACCTCGAGGTCGGAGACGACGTGGTCGTGCACCGGCATGTCCTGCTGGACGACCGGGGGGGGATTCGCCTCGGCAACGGCGTCTCGATCTCGGACTTCACGAACGTCTACTCGCACACCCACGACATCGTCGACGGCCGGGAGGTCCTCACACCGGAGACGGTGGTCGACGACGGGGTTCGCATCACCTATCACGCCACGATCCTCGCGGGCGCCCACGTGCGCCGCGACTCCATGGTCGGGGCCATGGCGGTGCTGACGAAGGACACCGAGGAACGGTGGGTCTACGTGGGCATTCCCGCACGGCCGGTCAAGGAGAAGTCGGCCGCGGCGCTCGCGGCCCGTCCGCCCTCCAGCCACGACCCGCTCGCGGGGGATGGCGTAACGGCGCCCGACGAGGCCGGCGAAGGCTGATCCCTCGGGCGTCGCCCTCCTCGCAGCGCTGCCCTCCTCGCAGCGCTGCTCGCCTTGGGGGGGCGAGGCCGAGACCGGTCCGGCGGCGGGACGACGTGGCGACCCCGGTGGGGCCTGCTAGGACTCGGCCCTCAGGACGTGAGAGGTCGGATCCGCGAGCAGACTCCGGAATGCGTCCACGGTGGCACCCGCGACCGCTTCGATCGCCCCGGCGCCCGCCTCCACCCCGGCAGCCGGGAGCGCCAGCTTGATCCGGGCCTCGAGCGTCGCCCGCTCGACCGGACGCGGGGTGTCCCCGAGACGCAGGCGCAGGGTGACCGGCGTGCGGTAGCCCTCGAGCATGTGCCGCGCCGCCATCTCGGAGAGCGCGGCGAGTACGTCGGGCACCGGGGGAAGCTCGGGAAGCGCGCGCAGATCGAGGACGAGCGCGAGGTTGCCCTGGAGCCCGCGAGAGGTCTCGTCCAGATAGACGTCGACCGAGACGTCCTCGTGGTCGTGGTGATGGAAGAAGAGGTAGGCGCTCCGGGTCGAATCCCCCTCCCATCGCCCCTCGAATGCCGTGCTGGTCGTCTTCTGCAGGCCCGACAGTTCCCAACCGCGCGATACGACGCCCGCACAGACCGCGTCGATCAGCGGTTCGAGGGTGAGGAGGGGCTGCGGCATGCCCCACGCTATCCTGCGCACGCGTGGTCGGCAACGAGCGTTGAAATCTGTCTGACAGGGAACCGAAACTCCCTGGTGTGCCGGGGTGTAAAGCCTCCGACCTTGTTCGACGCGACGAACGGATTCACCCGATGGACGATCTCATGACTCAGGCCGACGGACTACTGCGCGAGGCTCTGGAGGCCAGCGGCCAACGCTTCACCGAACAGCGCGCCGCCGTCTACCACTACCTCGTGAACACGGACGTCCATCCGACGGCCGACGAGGTCCTCGTGGGGGTCCGGAGGCAGCTTCCCAGCATTTCCCT
>JAHHMJ010000088.1 GCA_018678395.1 Gemmatimonadota bacterium
CCCCAAGACCTCCTCCTGCGACACGATGAAGCCGTCCTTTCGGACGAGGATCAGCTTCTGCACGGCGCGATCCCCGACCGGGATCAGCATGCGGCCACCCTCGGCCAGCTGATCGATCAGGGCCGGGGGAATGGACGGCGAAGCGGCGGACACCACGATCACGTCGAAAGGCGCGTATTTCCGCCAGCCGATGGTCCCGTCGCCCACCATCAGTGCGACGTTGCGGATCCCCAGCGTGTCGAGCGCCTTTCGCGTCCGGTTCGACAGCTCGCCGATGCGGTCGATCGAGTAGACCCGATCCGCCATGGCGGCGAGCAGCGCGGTCAGGAACCCGCTCCCGGTTCCGATCTCGAGCACCTTGTCCTCGCGCCCCGGGGCCAGCAGCTGGAGGTAGTGCGCCTGCAGGCTGGGTTGTGAGGCGGTCTGCCCGAAGCCGATCGGCACCGGCGTATCGTCGTACGCCCGAGGCCATACCCCCTCCGGAAGGAAGAGATGGCGCGGGATCTCGTCGAAATGCCGCAGGATGTCGAGGTCGTTCACCCCTCGTTCGCGAATCGTCTCGATCAGGGCCCGGCGCTGCCCCACGAAACGATGCCCCCCGAGAGGAGGACGCCGCGCACTCATGGGTCCAGGCCCCAGCCCCGCAGGCGGTCGAGGAGGCTGAAGCTGGTGAGGTCGAGGTGCAGGGGCGTCACGCTGATGTAGCCGTCGGCCACCGCCCGGAAGTCCGAATCATCGGGACCGCGCCAGTTCGTGCTGCCGCCGCCGATCCAGTAGTACTCCTTGCCGGACGGGTCGAAAGCCCGGGTCAGGGAGTCCTTGTAGCGCCGCTTCCCGAGCTTGGTCACGCGAACGCCCTTCACATGGCCGGGCGCGACGTCCGGCAGATTCACGCTGAGCAGCGTGTCCTCCGGGAAGTCGTCGCGGGCCACGATGCGGCGCAGAAGGTCGGTGATGACCGGCTGCCAGCCCTCGAGCTCCTCGGGCTTGTACCCGGTGAAGGACAGCGCGACCGCGGGAATGCCGAGCACCGTGGCCTCCATGGCCGCGGCCACCGTCCCCGAGTAGAGCACGTCCTCACCCATGTTCGGACCGTGATTGATGCCGGACAGCACGATGTCGGGCCGCTCGTCGAGCAGCTCGCCCACGGCGAGGATCACGCAGTCGGTCGGAGTCCCGTCGACGACCCACGCACCGTCGGAAGCCCGCCGGGCCCGCAGCGGATGGTGCAGTGTAAGCGCATGACTGGTCGCCGACTGCTCGCGGTCCGGTGCGACGATGGTCACGGCGCCCAGTTCGCTGGCCGCCGTGGCGAGGACGTTGAGGCCCAACGCCATGTAGCCGTCGTCGTTCGAACACAAGATCCGCATCGCGTATATCGTTTCCTTATCGTTGTTTGGATCAGTCGTTCTGATCTTCTGGATCAAATGACGAAGAGGGGTCGAGAACCTCGTGCAGCTCCTCGAGCTCCTCCTTCATGATCATGAGGACCTCCGGATCCAGAACGGACTGCCGCTCCTCGGCGAGCTCTCCCGCCTGGCGAAGCTCCAGGAGCCGCTGTCGGGCCCCCTCGATGGTGTACTTCTCTTCGTAGAGCAGCTTCTTCACCAGGATGACCAGCTCGATGTCCTTGGGCCGAAAGACCCGATTGCCCGCCCGGTTCTTCGTGGGACTGAGCACCTTGAACTGGCTCTCCCAGTAGCGCAGCACGTGCGGCTTGAGGCCCGTGATGTCACAGGCCTCACCGATGCTGTAGTACGCCTTCTTGGCGATGGGTTCGCTCATGACCACTCCTCGGGCTTGGGATCCCGCGACATCAGGTTTTCGAGTGCCTCACGCGGCCGGCGACCCGCGGTGAGCATGGCGTGAACCTCCGTGGCGATCGGCATCTCGACACCGTGACGGTCCGCGAGAGCCACGACGGCCTCGGCGGTCTTCACCCCTTCGGCGACCGATCGCATCTCGCCGAGGATGTCCTCCAGGGCCTCGCCCTGCCCCAGGCGCACACCCACCGTACGGTTGCGGCTGAGGTCACCGGTGCAGGTCAGGACCAGGTCGCCCATGCCGGCGAGGCCGGAGAAGGTCTCCCGGCGGGCGCCCATCGCCACGCCGAGGCGGGTGATCTCGGCCAGCCCTCGAGTGATGAGCGCCGCCAGGGTATTGTGCCCGAAGCCGAGCCCCGCGGCCACCCCGGCCGCTAGGGCGATCACGTTCTTGAGGGCGCCCCCCAGCTCGACCCCCACCACGTCGGGGTTGGTGTAGACCCGGAAGGTGGGATTCTGGAAGAGCGCCTGCACCCGCTCGGCCGCCTCGTGCTCGGCGCTCGCGGCCACCACCGCGGTCGGGGCCTGCCGGGCGACCTCGGCCGCGAAGCTCGGCCCGGAGAGCACCGAGAATCGATGCGCCTGGGCGGGCGTCAGGATCTCCTCCATCACTTGATCCATCCTCCGCAACGTGCTGAGCTCGATGCCCTTGGATGCGCTCACCAGAATGGCGTCAGAGCGGAGAGCGGTGACGGCCTGCTCGATCACGGACCCCGCGAACTGAGACGGCACGACGGACACGACGACCCGCGCCGGGCCCACCGTATCCGCGAGATCGGTGGTCGCCCGGAGACCCTCCGGAAGGGTGATCCCGGGCAGGTACGTCCCGTTCACCCGTGACTCGTTGATCTCGCGAGCGACGTCCGGCTCCAGGGCCCAGAGCACGACGTCGTGGCCGTTGCGGGCGAGCACCGAGGCCAGGGCCGTGCCCCAGCTCCCTGCCCCGACGACGGCCACGGGCGTCGACATCATCGCCCCTCCTCGCCGGCCTCGGCGGCAGCGCCCGCCCCCGCAGCCGCGCGCTGCGACCCGAAGCGGTTCTCTTCACCCCGCAGCAGGCGCCCGACGTTGGTGCGGTGCGCCCAGATCACGAAGGCGGACAGCACGAGGGCGAACCAGAGCAGTGCGGTGCCGCCCTGATGCGGCGTGAACGCGATCAACGGCGGCAGCGCGATCGCCGCCGCCAGGGAGCCGACGGAAACCATGCGGGTGACCCGGACGAGCACCACGAAGAGCGCGAGGCACACCCCGACCGCGATCGGTGCGAGTCCCAGGAAGACCCCGGCGCTCGTCGCGACCCCCTTCCCGCCCCGGAAGTTCGCGAACAGCGAGAAGACGTGGCCGGCGATCGCGGCCGCACCGAACGCCATGACCCATCCGAATTCGAGTCCGCCGCCCCACTCCGCGAACCACGCCGCGGGCAGCCAGCCCTTGAAGATGTCGAAGGCCACGACCGGCAGCGCAGCCCGCCACCCCAGCACCCTGAAGGTGTTGGTGGCCCCGAGGTTGCCACTTCCCTTCTCACGTAGATCGACACCGTAGACCGCCCGCCCCACCCACCAGCTGGTCGGCACCGAGCCGAGCAGATAGGCGAGGACGAGCAGGACCCAGGGGTTCACGACGAGGTCGACTCCCGGAAGAAGACACGCAGCGGCGTACCCGAAAACGTCCAGGCGTCCCGGAAGCCGTTCTCCACGTAGCGAAGGTAGTGCGCGGGCAGTTCCTTCGGGAGGTTGCTGAAGATCAGGAAGGTCGGCGGCGCCACCTGTACCTGCGTCGCATAGCGGATCTTCACATGCCGACCCCGGGAATGGGGCGGTGGCTGGCGCCCGACGATGCGTGCCAGGACGTCGTTGACCTCCGAGGTGTCGATCCGCCGCTGGCGCTGTTCCTCGACCTCCAGGACCAGGTCCAGCGCCTTGCGGACCCGCTGTCCGGTCAGGGCCGAGCCGAAGAGGAACGGGACCCATTTGAGGAAGGGCGCACGGTCGCGCCACTTCTTCATCATCTGGTCGGCCGTCTCCGGCTCCTTGTCGATCAGATCCCACTTGTTGACCACCACGACCAGCCCGGCCCCGGCGTCCCACGCCTGCTCCATGATGCGCAGATCCTGATGCGTGACGCCGTCCGCGGCGTCGATCAGCATCAAACAGACATCGGCCTCGCGCACCACGCGCTCGGTCCGGACCGCGGAGTAGTACTCGAGGGTCTCCTTGACCTTCGACTGCCGCCGCAGTCCGGCGGTGTCGACGAAGACCAGGCTGCGACCGTGGTAGACCATGGTCGAGTCGATGGGATCGCGCGTCGTGCCCGCTTCGTCGCTGACCACCGAGCGTTCTTCGCCGAACAGGCGGTTCACCAGCGACGACTTGCCGACATTGGGCTTCCCGACGACGGCGATCTTCACCCGCGTCGGGTCGTCCGGCTCGGCGTCGGCCTCGGGCAGCACCTCGACGATGCGGTCGAGCAGATCCCCGGACCCCTTCCCCGACCCGGCGCTCACCGGATGGGGGTCGCCCAGGCCCAGCTCCCAGAACTCGTGGTGCCCCATGTCGCGGGGCATGTTGTCCATCTTGTTGACCGCGAGCACCACCGGCTTGCCGGACGAGCGCAGCATCTCGGCCACCTTCTGGTCGAGCGGGTGCAGCCCCTCCTTGCCGTCCACCACGAGGACGAGCACGTCGGCCTCGTCGATGGCCGCCTCGGCCTGTTCGCGCACGAACCGGTCCAGCGGACGCTCGGATTCCTCGATCACGCCCCCCGTATCGACGATCAGGAAGTGGCGGCCGGCCCAATCCGCCGGCGAGAAGTTGCGGTCGCGCGTGACGCCCGGCTGATCGTCGACGATCGCGATGCGGCTACCGACCACCCGGTTGAAGAGGGTCGACTTGCCCACGTTCGGCCGCCCGACGACGGCCACGATCGGAAGACTCATCCTTCGGACACGCTCCACACGCTGCCCGAACGCTCCTCGGGGCGACGGACCGGGGCGCCCGCTGCGGCGCCCACTCCCCCTCCCTCCAGCGCCTCGGCAGCCCGATGCAGGGTGTCGATCAGTTCGTGCCCCGGAACCAGCAGCGCCGGCGCGAGTGCCGCCCGCACCTCGGCGAGCGGGCGCGAGTCGATGAAGAGTCCGTCGGCGTTGAGGGCCTCGGCCGGGATCAGAAGCACGTCTTCCGGGCGTAGATCGACCTTCAGAGCCGCTTCGACGTCCGCACCGGCCAGCAACCCCGCCGTGGTCACGATCGAGCCGTAGAAGGCGTTCTCGACCTCGACGACCTCGACCGGGGCCCCCGTGGCCTCTGCGATCGCCCCCGCACGCTCCCGAAAGAACGGCGCCATGGACGCGCCCGTCGCAATCCGGATCCGACGTCCCTCGAAGCGCGGAAGCGCCGGGATGCCGGCGTCGAGATCGGTCAGGACCCGGCGCACCGCCCCCACGCCGTTCTCCTCGAGCGCGCCCTCGTCGTACCACGCCTGCGACGGCAGCTCGCGGCCGGCGATCAGGTACATCTCGTCGCCGACGTACGCCCAGGCCTCACCGCGCTCGTCCAGAGCCCGGGCCCGGGCGGCGTTCACGGTGTCGATCGCGGCCCCGGCCTCGGCGGGGGTCAGCAGCCGGACCGGGCGGTTCAGGTTGTACTTCGTGAGCCCCACCGGCACCACCGACAGGCTGCGCACCGCGGGGCCGATCTCCCAGAGGTCGGCGATGGTGCGATCCAGATGCACGCCGTCGTTCCACTCGGGGCACAGCACCACCTGGGTGTGCACCTCCATCCCCGCCTCCGCGAACCGGCGCAGATGCTCCATGATCAGCCCCGAGCGCTCATTCTTGAGCAGCCGGATACGCACCTCGGGCTCGGTGGCGTGGACGCTGACGAAGAGCGGCGAAATGCGCTGATCGATCAGGCGCTGAATGCCTTTTGGCCCGAGGTTCGTGAGGGTGACGTAGCTGCCGTAGGTGAACGAGAGACGGAAATCGTCGTCTCGCAGCCAGAGCGACTGCCGCACATCCTTCGGATTGCCGTCGATGAAGCAGAAGACGCACTGGTTGGCGCACTCCCGGATCGTGTCGGGAGCCGGGACGATCCCCATCGCTTCGCCGGGATCCCGCGCCACGTCGTAGATGACGCGCTCGCCGCCCGGGGTCACCGTCTCCAGTTCGAGATCGGTGTCGGCGAGCAGGAACGTCAGATCGATGTTGTCCCGCACCCGCTCGCCGTTGATCCGCACGATGCGCGTGCCGATCTCGAGCTGCAGCTCGTCGGCGATGGTGCCGTCTTCGATGCCGGCGATGCGAACCAAGGAATTCTCCGGGACACGGTCGATTTCGCCCGGGCCAGGCCGCGAACGCGGGCGCCGACGGGCGAGCCGATGAAGATAATGGGACGATCACGCCGTCCCAAGCGATCTCGCTCACAGTTCTCGCCCGCTGGAACCCCCTCACGGACGCTGCGTAGGAGCGTGCACGCGGTACCCCGGCGGGCCCGCGGATATCCCTCCCTCCCGGCGACGAGTGACCCACTCGGTGACACGGCTCGCGGTCTCGGTCATGGCAGCGCTCGTTCTCGGCCTCACCGGCTGCGAGCAGATCGAGCAGTGGCAGGACTCCTGGCGGCCGCAGACGTCCCACGAGGCCTACCTGAAGGGCCTGCACGACGCCGGACTCGCGGGTACCGCCCTGTCGCAGGCGTGGATTCGGGAGGCGGCTGACGCCGTGCTCGAGCCCCGCGACGTCGAGCTGCCCTTTCGGGAGGAGACCTTCATCGCGCCCGAGCGGCCCGAGGCCGTCGGGTACCGTTTCCGGCTCGAGCGCGGTCAGCGAATCCGGATCGGACTGGAGATCGACGCCGAAGACGCCCCCGAGGTCTTTCTGGATTTCTTCCGGGTTCCGGCCGACGAGGGTGACCCCCTCCGGCCGGTCCAGGATGTCGAGGAAACCCCGGAAGGTTGGGTGTACGAACCGAACCGCGGCGGGGACTACATCGTCCGGGTTCAGCCGGAACTGCTCCGTGGAGGACGCTTCAGAATCGACTTCGAGTTGAACCCCGCACTCGCCTTTCCCGTAGACAGTTACGACACCCGGGCAATCGGTTCGGTGTTCGGGGACGCGCGGGAGGGCGGACGGCGGTCGCACCACGGAGTCGACATCTTCGCGCCGCGGGGAACGCCCGTGGTCGCGTCGGTCGAGGGGCGGGTCACACGGGCCAACGTGACCAATCTCGGCGGCAAGGTCGTGTGGCTCCGGGACGCCCGGAAGGGGCGCAACGTCTACTACGCCCACCTCGACTCGCAGACGGTGCGGGCCGGGACGGACGTGGGCGTGGGCGACACCCTGGGGTTCGTGGGCAACACCGGCAACGCGATCTCCACGCCCCCGCATCTCCACTACGGCATCTACTACCGCGGGCAGGGGCCGGTCGACCCCTTCCCCTTCCTGCGCGAGCCGCGGCGGACCCTTGCCGAGATCGACGTGGACCTCGATCGACTGGGGACGTGGGCGCGGGTCGTCAACGACGGTTTGCGGCTGAGGGCGGCCCCTGAATCCGGGGCGGCGGTCCTCCGCGAGCTCAAGCAGCACACCGCGGTGCGCCTCCTCGCCGCCTCGGGTGACTTCTACAGGGTCGAATTGCCGGATGGCGCGGCCGGATATGTCTCCGCTCGTCTCACCGAGGGTGTCGAGGCGCCCGTCGCGGAGACGGTCGCGGCCACCGACACCGAGGCGCGGGCCCATCCTGCGGACGGGGCACCCGTCGTGCAGTTCGTGGCCGCCGGCGAGGCGCTGCCGGTCCTCGGGCGGTTCGAGGACTTCCTGATGGTACGCGAGCCCTCGGGGCGGCGGGCCTGGGTCCGCGCCGACACGCAGGACTGAGAAACGACGAAGGCGGCGAGCCCCCCGGGGGGACCCGCCGCCTTCACTCTGCGATCGACCTCGATCGACTCAATTCATCTCGATCGGCGGAAACTGGCCGGCCTGCCAGTCGCCCCCATTCGCGATGCCGGCCCCGTACGCCTGGCCCGCAACGGGCGAAACCCACTCCCCGAGCGACACGACGAGCACGAAGGTCAAGCCCATGATCACGAAGATCGAGGCGAAAGCGACTCCGGGCTCCTTGATGCGCATGTCGGGGACTCCTGAGGGGTGAATCGGTGACGTTTCGCGAGATCAGCTCAAGTATCGCGCCACGATACCCAACGGTGGAAGGGCGGTTCCCGAGAAGCACCTCGGCTGAACGGGTAGCCTGTCGGCTCACCCACCGCTCATAACCAGCGCCACGATCCCGAGGAACGCGAGTCCCATGCCGCCCACCAGCTGCAAGAGGTCCTGGCCGGCACCCGGAATCTGGCCGCCGTAGATCGAATCCACTTCCGTCGCGGGAATCCGCCGGACCTCGGAGTCCCCGTCGATGCCCACGTAAACGGAATCGCCGTTCAGGGTGGGGTGATTCAGGGTCACCCGTTCGCGCGAGTGCAGGACGAGCCGAATGCGTTCGGGAAGCCTGGCGCCGGGATCGGCTGCAGGGTCATACGGCTGCATGCCGGCGCAGGCGGGAAGGCCCATGACGACCATCAACAGGAAGCACCCGAATGCACGACTCATGATGCGCCTCCCGAGGGTGGTGCAGTGGTGCGGTGCCCCCGAACGCGCGAGGCCCGGCATCCAGCGACGTAGCCATCCTGGATGGGAAGGACCCTCCCGCACAAGGAGATTCGGCCGTCCGCGGCGTTCGTGTCCCCGGGCCCACGCAGAAGCCCGACACGGTCCGAAGACCATGCCGGGCTTTGCGTTCCCACAGAGCGAGCGACCGGGCTCGAACCGGCGACCCTCAGCTTGGGAAGCTGATGCTCTACCAACTGAGCTACGCTCGCGTGCCGGTCAATCTAACCGGGTGCGGCAACCGGCTTCAAGGCGCCCGTCGTCGCGTCGGTGCCCCGAAAGACGAAGCGGGCGGCCGCCCGAAGGCGACCGCCCGCATCCATCTCACGATGGGACCGACCGAAGCCGATTCCGATCAGTAGGAGATCGTGTAGCCGTACCCGGCGATGATCTCGCTGCTGGTGAACTCGACCGAGAAGGCCTGCGACGCCTCGGGCGCCGGCAAGGCGACCATGGTCGTCTCCGAGCCGATCTGCGCGCCGCCTGCATCGTAGAACTGGATCTCGAGCGTCACGTTCGTGCCCGCGTCGAGCGACACGTTGCCGATGGCACCCGTGACCATGCCGCCACCGTCGGCGAACCGCTGGAGCTGCACGTTGTTGACCATCACGCTCAGTCCCTCGATCGCCGCGACCATGTCGCGGGCCCGATCCTCGTCACCCAGCCGGTTGCTGGTCTGCGCGAGAATCAGGTAGGCGTTGCGGTTGTTCGGATCCAGCTCGAGCCACCGCTCGGCGACGCTCGCCATTTCCTCGAGCGCTCCGGCGGGCGGCTCGGGCATGTCCTCACCCTGCGGGTATGCCAACTGGATCGACCGCGCCCACATCTCGAGGGCGTCACGGTCGTTGGTGGCCAGATCGACCGCGGCCTCGAATGACTCGATGGCGGCCGGATAGTCCTCCATGGTATAGAGCCCCACGCCGATCGCGTAATGCTCGACGCCGGTCAGATTGCCGGTAGCAGCCATGCGCTCGTACACGCCC
>JAHHMJ010000604.1 GCA_018678395.1 Gemmatimonadota bacterium
ACCATCTTCTGATAGCGCGGCTCGAAGATGTGCAGCGGCGTGCACGTCCCCGGGAAGAGCACCACCGGGAGCGGAAAGAGAGGAAGGGTCAACATGGGGTCCGGCTACCCGACCCCCTCGGCGAAGTTCACCCGGCCTCGAACACCAGGCGACGGAGGTCGCGCCCGAAGCGAACGCGCACCCGCTGGAGCAGCAGAAGCGCGACCGCGAGGAGCCCCACGGCAAGTCCCCACCACACCCCGCGTGGACCCAGATCGGCGCCGAATGCCAGCCAGACTCCGACCGGCAGGCCGATGCCCCAGAACCCGAGCAGATTGATCAGCATGGGGGCTCGGGTGTCCCCGATTCCGCGAAGGGCCGCGGCGGCGACGACCTGCACTCCGTCGGCGACCTGGAAGAGGCCGGCGATCGGCAGCAACGAGGCTCCCAGCGCGATCACGGCGGCATCCGGAGAGTAGATGCGCGCGAGGGGCCCGGGGATGAGGAGAAAGGCCGTGGCCGTGATCGTCATGAAGGCGGCGCCGACCACCAGCCCCGCCCCGGACGCTCTCCGCGCGCCCCATGGATCTTCGCGTCCGACCGCCCGACCCACGAGCACGGCTGTCGCCTGGGCCACGCCGACGGGCACCATGAAGGTGAGCGACGCGAGGTTGAGGGCCACTTGGTGACCCGCCACCGCCACGGTCCCCAACAGTCCCATGGTCAACCCCGCCACGGCGAAGGCACCGAACTCCAACTGGAGCTGCATGCCGGTCGGCCCGCCGATGCGCAGCATTCCCAGGAGAGGCTCGGCTCGAAGCACCTCGCGCCGGAACGGCCGCAGCTGCGGCTTCAGCGCCGGCCAGGCGAAGATGGCGATGGAGAGCGCCATCACCCACCGCGACCCCGACGACGCCCAACCCGCGCCCACCGCACCCAGCGGAGGGAATCCCCAGTTTCCGAAGATCAGCACCCAGTTGAAGCCCACGTTGGCGATGTTCGCCACCAGCATCGCCAGCAGCACCGGTCGCAGCCGGCCCATCGCCTGCATGACCTGCCGCTGGACGATGTAGAGATAGAACGGCAGCACGCCGGCGATGCTCGCCCAGGCGTATCCCGCGGCGACGGGCACGACCTCGGCCGGCTGCCGCAGGGTGCGCAGAACCGGCTCGGCCGTACAGAGCAGCAGAGTCGCCACGACCGTCAGTCCGAGAGCCAGGAGGAGTCCCCTCTGGGTGCCGCGGGCGACGCCCTCGTCGTCCCGGGCGCCGAGGGCCTGCGACACCACCGGGTCCAGAGCGAAGAGGACGCCCATCCCGAAGACCACGGAGGCGAAGAAATACACGTTGCCGAGGGACACGGCGGCGAGGTCGCGGGGCGAGACGCGACCCACCATGATCGAATCGACCACCCCCATGAACATCATGCCGACCTGAGCGACGGCGACCGGGACGGCCAGGTCGATCAGCTCGCGAAGTTCGGCGCCTCCCGGTCGGAAATGGCCGACCCGGACCTGAACACCCTCGAGGGGCGGAGCCGCCGCCGAAGCCCCGGGCGGAGGTGGCGATGCCCCCTCGGTGTCCCGGGTCAGCCGCGCCTCTCCGGGTCGCACCCGTCCCGCTTCCGGGTGTCGGTGAGCTGGAAGATCTTCCAGCCGTCCGGCGTGCGCACGAACTGGATCGCGTCGACGCCGCAGTGCTGGAAGGAGCCGTTCACGAAGAGGTTGTACGGCGCCCACACCGTGGCGAGCGCGCCGTCGATCTGCACGACCTCGTCGAAGGTGACCTCGTCGAGTTCGGCTTCGGACCCGAGAACCCCGGCCACGAAGCCGTCGATCGGCGTGCTGGAGAGCCGCGGCACGCCGTCCTGGTCGAGGCCCGCGGTCTGAAGGCGGGCGTCGTCGTGCCATACGCCGCGCAGCTTGCCCCCGTCCTTCTCGCGCATCCCGTCGAAGAGGGTGGTCACCACCGCGCGGATCTCCGCCTCGTCCGCGCTCATCTGACCGGCTGCACCCAGCGGCCACGACAGACCTGCGAGAACCAACCCCACCGTCCACATCCCCCGACCGCGCATCGTCCCGCTCCTCATCTCGAAGGTCCGCGCCGGCTCGTCCGGCGCACCCGCCCAATCTGTCACGGGCCGGGGAGCGCGCCAACCGCACTCCTCGGGGCCCCTGCCGCCTCGCTCGACGTGCATCGCCGGTACCGGCCCGCTTGCTCGCATCCCCGTGCGGGGAGACCGTAGTGGATGCCCGCACCCGACCCGACCACGCGACTCCTCGGCCTCTGGGCCCGCCTCGCTCCCCTCCCGGGCGGCCGACGGCTCTTCTCGTGGCTGGTCACACGGGTGATTCCGTACACCGGCACGATCCGCCCGCTGGTGCTCGATTGGACCGCGGGTTCCGCCCGGGTGGCCCTCGCCGATCGGCGGCGCGTCCGAAACCACCTGCGCTCCATCCATGCGGTGGCACTCACGAATCTCGGCGAATTCGCGAGTGGCCTGGCCCTCGTGGGCGGGCTGGGACCGGGTACGCAGTCGATCGTGACCCGGCTCGAGACCCGCTACCACCACAAGGCCCGCGGGCGGCTGGTCGCCGCAGGCTCGGCGCCGGTCGACCCCGTCGATGAGGAATGCGAGCGCCTGGCCCGGGCGGTGATCCACGACGAAGAGGGTCGGCTGGTGGCCGAGGTCGTGGCCACGTGGCGCCTGCGCCCCAGGCCGGAGGCACCGGCGTGAGTCGCCTCGACACCGCCCTGACCCGGGACGCGGGCATTCGCGTGCCCCTGATCTGCGGACCGATGTACCCCTGCTCCAATCCCGAGCTCGTCGCCGCCGTCTCGGAGGCCGGAGGATTGGGAGTCCTGCAACCGGTCACCCTCACCTACGTCTTCGGCTTCGAGTTTCGCGAGGGCCTGCGGAAGATCCGTTCGCTCACGGACCGGCCGATCGGCATGAACTGCCTGATCGAGGCGTCATCGCGCGCCTACCGCGATCGAATGGAGCGTTGGGT
>JAHHMJ010000704.1 GCA_018678395.1 Gemmatimonadota bacterium
ACTGGTCGAAGACGAAGCGCGTCCAACCCGACGGCATCGACCCGCCGTAGCGGTCCCACAGACCGATACGGGGGGCGCGCAGCTGCATGCCCGATGCCTCGGGACGCGCGGCGACGGCACGGACGGACACGCCGGTCTCGGAGGCACCCCCGGCGAGCAGTCCCCGCTGGCTCTCCCCGTCGAAGAAGAACGCGCCTTCGGGGTAGGTCGCACCCTCGACCTCCACCGCCTCGGTCAACCACCACACGGCCCCGCCGTCGGCGAGGGCGCGGTTCACCAGGACGAAGGCGTCGTTCGCGCGGTGATCGACCACGAATCCGGCCGCACCCGACGACGGACCGTCGATCGCGGCCATCACGGGATCGACACGGAAGGCTTCGATGGCCTCGAAGGGCCCGTCGAAACCGTCCAGGACCCGGTCGAACTCGACGCCCATCTGCAGCGCGACGGTCCAGCCGGCGTTGTCGTACGGGGCGGTCGGCGGCGCGCCGGGAAAGGCGAAGTCGTTGGGATGCTGCTGAGGCTCGAACATGTCGAGCACCTGGGGCCGGAAGGCCTGGTCGGCCCGCACGACGTACGATCCCCCCGTGTACGCGGTCCCCGCGACCGAGAAGTCCGCCGTCGCGCGGTGCACCTCGACGCCGCTCATGAGCAGCACGTTCACGAACTTCGCGACGCGCGTCGGATCCGGCTGATCCGCCGGAAGGATGAAGCCGCGTGGATCCCGGTCCTCGGGCGCGCGCAGCATCCGCTCCCAGTCGTCGCGGCTCCCGCGGCGCACCGTCTCCTGTGCCGCGTCGATCTCGAAGGGCAGCACGGTCCAGTGGTCCCCACTGCCCCGCTCGATCGAGTTCATGCCCATGCGCCAGATGTTGTAGAGCAGGTGCTCCTTGTTGCGCGAGGCGAAGTCGAGCACCGCGCGGTTGGCCGTCTGCGAGTAGTCCACGGACTGCTTGAAATGCCACGGACCCGGCTCGACGGGCAGCGGCAGGTCGGCCGAAGAGATCTGCCACCGCGGAATGAAGGGGATCTCGATCGGGTTGGGATGCCCGATGGTCTCGGTCAGCAGTCCGATCTGGTTGTGGAAGTAGGGCGTGGTGCGCAGGCCCCCGTTCCACCACGTCGAGTAGCCGGCGGTGCTGCGCATCCCCGTCCCACCCTTCCCTTCGACGGCGAAGCGCTGGTGCATGGCCGAGCCGACCCGATCCAGCGACGACTTGAGCAGCGGATCCAGGAAGTGGTTCATGGGATCGCGGAACGGCGGGGCGAACATCACGGTGCCGGCCGGTCCGGTCTGATGGTGGTTGTACACGATCTGCGGATACCACTCCGTGTACATCACCCGATTCATGTTCTGCGTTTCGGCCAGGTTGGCCATGTAGAAGTCGCGGTTGTTGTCGTGCCCCGCGTATTTCTGGTAGAGGCTGGGGACGCCCGCCGACGAGCGCTGCATCGGGTCGTCCTCGCGCATGTACCAGTCGCCGACGAGCACGTGGCCGTCGGGGTTGGCGTGCGTCGCCAGGATGACGATGTCGTCGAGGAATCGACGCGTCTCGGCGTCTTCGAGACTCGCCATGTCGTAGACGAACTGCATGAGCTGCTGCGCACCGAGCAGTTCCGTCGCGTGCAGCCCGCCGTCGATCCAGACGACCGCCTTCCCCTCGTCGGCCAGCGCCCGGGCCTGCTCCGCGCTCACGCCGCGTGCCTGGGAGAGCGTGCTCGCGATCTCCCGATAGCGATCGAGCCGGGCGTGGTTGTCCGGCGAGGTGAGGATCGCCTGCGGGTGCGGCCGGCCCTCCTGGCTCTCGCCGATCAGGCGCAGGGCCATGCGGTCGGACTCCTCGGCGAGCAGTTCCCAGTAGGCCAGGAGCTGGTCGAAGGTCGCGAGATGGTAGTCCGCACCGATCTCGAAGCCGAGGAACTCGGCGGGCGTCGTGATGCCATCGTCGCGCGGGCCGTCGACCTGCGCGGCGGCCGGCGAGGACCCCAGCACGGCGAATACCAGGGCGAGAGCAAATGCGACGCCACGCGTGCGGGCGTACGCGGAGGGGAACGGATGCGGCATGATCGGGTCCTGGAACGAGGCCGGCGATCGAGCCTCGGAGAGACCGAGGTCGTCCGGCGAACCGTAGGGCCGCCCGAGGGGCGGTGCAAGGATCGGTTCGCGGCCCATCGAGGCCTCGGAGGCCCCACCGGCGCATGGTATCTTCCCATGTCCGACCGCGGTGACCTCCGGTGCCGCCGGCCGGCGCCGGCGACCTCCGGTCCTCCACGCTTCAGTTCGCACTTGGCCATGCTCTTCCGATACCGTCTCCGCGCCCTCGCGCGCGGGCTCGCTCTGGTCACCGCCTTCGGCATCGCCGCGTGCGGCGGCAGCGACACCCCCGCGGACCCGGACCCGCCCGACGACGACGGTGGGGACCCGTCGATCACCATCCCGGCGCGGGGCACCGAGGCGACCTTCGACGTGGCGACGTGGAACGTGGAGTGGTTCGGCGATCCCGGGAACGGGCCGACCGACGAGGAACTCCAGCGAGACCGGGTGCGGGACGTCATGAACGGCGCGGAGATCGACCTGTGGGCGCTCCAGGAGATCGTCGGCGGCGCCGATTTCGACGCGCTCCTCGCCGAGGTGCCCGGGTTCTCGGGGCTACTGGCGGACGACCCGTCCGTACAGGGCGGCCCCACCTGGTATCGTGACTTCGGCGACCGCGAGCAGAAGCTGGCGCTCGTCTATCGCTCCTCGGCCGTCACGGTGCGCGGCGCCCGGATCATCCTGACCGAAGAGAACTTCTCGTTCGCCGGGCGACCGCCCATGGAGGTGGAGGTGACCGTCTCGATCGGCGGCGCATCGGTCGACGCGGTGATCGTCATGCTTCACGCCAAGTCTTCGCCGGACGCCGAGTCCCTCGCACGCCGTACCGCTGCGTCGGTGGCGCTCGAGACCTACCTCGACACCACGTGGCCCACCACGCCGGTGTGGGTCCTCGGCGACTTCAACGACGACATCGACACGTCGATCCGGCTGGGCGAGGAGTCTCCGTATCGCAACTTCGTCGACGC
>JAHHMJ010000456.1 GCA_018678395.1 Gemmatimonadota bacterium
AGGCGAAGCGGGCTCTGGGTGTCGCTGGCAACCGGCGAAAGTGGAAGTCGGTCAAGGTGTTGTTGGATCCGACGGCGAACGGATCCTGACGGGCGGCGAGCCGCCTGGTCCGAGGGATCACGCGAGCCGTGAGTTCGCTGGGGCCCCGATCACAGGTGGCCCCGCCGGGGCGAGGGGACGTCACCGTCCCACCCGCCCCATGCCGAACACACCCTCGTCGAAGCGCCAGCCGAGACCGAAGTAGAATCCACGGTCCGTGACGTCTTCGAGGGCGAGCTCATCGTCGCGGAACCCGAAGACGTTGTATCCGGCGCTCAGTCGCAGGTCGTCCGAGACCGCCAGACCGGCTTCCAGGCCGAGGCCGAACCGATGCCCGTCGCCGAAGTGTGTGCGCCCGATGACGCCGGCGTCCAGGCGACGCGTCACGTCGAGCGTGGCCCGTCCGGAGAGGAGCTGGGCCGTGTGCGCCACGGGAGATCCGGTGCTCCGATCCGTGCTGTGCTTCCAGGCCCACTGGGCGCGGGTCACCAGCGCGTCGGTCCAACGGACGTTCGCGTGCGCCGAGACGATGTGGGCGCGTCGGTCGATGGGTCCCTCGACGGCGCTCTCATCTTCGTCGGAGTGGTGTTCGTAGCGAGCCAGCACGTTCCACGAGTTGCGCCCGTCGCTTCGGTAGGCGACACCCAGGCGGGTCCGCTCGTAGAACGGCCCTCCGTCCAGCGTGTTGCTCACGGCGCTCTGGCCGAGGAACGTCCATTGCGTCCCGAGCTTCTTCGCCAGTCCGGCGGTCGCGAAGACGTGGTCGGACACCTCCGTGGAGCGGAATTCTCCCCGCAGAGTGCTCTTCCACAGGGGGCTGGTCGCCACCTCCAGCGCTCCGGTCACCGAGAAGGCGTCGCCGGTCTCGACGTCGGCTACCGGACGGACCCGCTCCAGTGTGGTGTGGAGGCGTACTCCGTCCTTGATCGTCCAGCCGTTCCGCAGACCGATGGCCGCGTGTGCGCCCCGGCCCGAGATCCCGTTGCCGACCCGGTATTCCGAGAAGACGCTCTGGCCCTCGCGGTACTCGGCCGAGATGCCCACCAGGGTGGAGTTGCGATCTCGGGTCGACCCCAGCGTGTAGGGGCCTGCAAGCGACGAGAGGAGCTCGTGCCGAGCGTAGAGCCGCGCGCGCTCGAGGATGCGGAGATCCGCACCGATCCCGAGGCGTCGCGCATCGCCGTCCGAGAGGTCCTGCTCGAACTCGGTGAAGGCCGAGGCGCGCTCCGTGATCCGAGCCTCGACACGAGCGCCGAGGGCATTCACGTCGACGTCGCCCACCTGCGGTACGACGGTCGCGCCGCTATCGGCCGAAGCCCATCGCCAGGTGATGCCGGCGCGCCACCGCTCGGAGAGGTCGCGACCCAGCGCCAGGCGGGCTCCGGAGAGGGCGCGCTCGGAGCGGTCGTCCACCGAGCGGAGAGCCTCGGCGTCCAGTGAGGTCCGGTCGTTCAGGGACAACCGGCCCGTGAGGCCCATCTCCGTGCGCCCGGCCGCCAGACCTGCGCTCGGGTTGGAGAAGGTCGAGTCGACCCGAACCCAGCGCGCGCGCAGGTCGAGGCCGGCGGTCTGTCGTCCCGCCTCGAAACGCAGGCCGGTTCCGGAGCGGCTGCCGGCGCTGTCCGAGCGGGCGATCTCTGCTCTCACCCAGCCGGCCTCGCCGAGGCGTACCCCGACGTTTCCGCTGGCGAGATCGAAGCGGGCGTCGGGGACGTCGTCCCGGACCAGCCCCGCCCCGAGGGTGAGTCGCTCCCCGACGGCCACCTGCCCGTCGGCACCGAGCACCCAGTAGCGCTCGCCACCGAGCTCCGCTTCGTAGGTCACCCGGATGGAGACCGGGTTCTGGCGCTCGTCGAAGGAGGGGATCGGCCGTCGGAAGACCAGGCGGCCGGTGAACGGCTCGAGGGTGTAGTCGGTGAACCGCTGCAGCGGCTCCACGGCGAGGATCAGTCCGGGCTGGTTCCGATCTCGAGTCACGATCTCGACCCGCTCCGAGTTGAGCAGTCCGTCGGCGCGGCTCAGTGCGTACGGGCCGCTGACGCCGAGCGCCGGCAGCTCGTCGACCACCAGGCGCGCCCGGTCCCGGCTGGCGAACGCCCGTACCAGCGCGCGATCGGTCTCCAGATGCTGGAGCACACCGTTGAGGGTCCGGTTGTAACGCCCGAGTTGGCGGGCCTCGTCGTACGTGGCCGTAGCGAAATCGCCGTACATCAGGTACGAGCGATCCCGGCCGACCGCCGCGAAGAGGCGTCCCTTCGACTGGGCTTCGAAGAGAGTGGGAGAGGCGTCGCCCAGGACGTCGTAGAGTTCATCGGGCCGGAGGTCGGCGAAGAAGCGACGCCCGGTGTCCTTCTCGGTGTCGAACCGCACGGTGACGCGGGTCCGTTCGTCGATTCGGCCGGTGGCGAACGCGGCAGCCCGGGCTCCGAGGCGCAGGGTCCCGTCGTCGTTGGACTCCGAAATCTCCACCAGTGCGTCGCGGAAGCGGTCCCGGACGCCGGCGGTGAGGAGCTCGCCGTCGGCGAGGGTGCGGAGATCGAGGCGTGCCTCGACCCACCCGCTGATCAGCAGACCGTCGGTCGGCTGCATCCCGGTCGAGCCGGCGCGGGGGCCGACCGTCGCGGGGTCACCCCCCCAGGCCTCGGCGGCGGGGTCGAGGAGCATGCCGGACGTGGAGCCGGCCCGGCGGAATCCGGACGCGGGTGTCGAGGTCGCGTCTCCGCCGCCGGCGAGAACTCCGGACCAGACACGCGCCTGCCACGGGTCCTCACCCGTTCGCAGGGGTCGATCGGCGGGCGCTGCACGGCGCCCGAAGGTGCCGGCCGGGCCCACTCCGGGCGCGAGCGAGGTGCCGCCCCGAAGTGCGGCGCCGTTGGGCACGGCCACGTCGGGTACGGGCCCCAGAGCCACCCGGGCCTGGACCGCTGTCCACAGCCGCGGCCCGGCGCGATCGTCGCCGAAGTCCGCGCGAGCGATCTCGCCGCGGGTCAGATCGACCAGACGGTTCGCACCGTCCCCGCCATGTCGGGTCGTGAGGCGACGCAGCACCAGATCCGAGGGTAGGGTACGTTCGTCCACTCGGACCACCCAATTCCGGGGACGCAGTCCCTGGAAGGAGTAGCGCCCCTCGACATCGGTGATGGCCGACGTTCCGTCGTTGAGATACACGCGGACACCGGGCACACCCAGAAGCGAGTCCTCTTCGAAGTCGTGCGAAGGTCTCGTCGCAGGGCGGCTGGTGGCTGCGGAGTCGTCCCGCTGGATCCAGATCCGTCCGACGATCAGCCCTTCATCGTCGAAGACCCCCCCGCGGATGGCGACCGCTGCACGGGCCGTATCAGAGGTAGCGGTTCCGTCGCCCGACCGCGCGACCGCGCGGTTGACGCCATCACCGAGATCGGCGCCGACACCGACCTGTACGGTGTAGCTGAACTCGACCCCGGTTCCACCCGGCAGGTCCCCCACCGGGAATACCAGCAGCGGCCCCGGGGCGCCCTCGGGATCGTCCGTCGCCTGGCCGTCGCGCTGGGCGGAGCCGGCTACGAGCCGGAAACCCGAGGGGAGACGGTCGCTCACCTCGACGTCGGCGAGCGGGCCCGCACCGCGATTGCGCACCGCGATGCGGTAGCGCACGACATCGCCGATCTCGGCAGCGTCGCGATCGACGCTCTTCTCGATCTCGAGCTCACCCCTCGGCAGCACCTCTCCGGGATCCGACGTATCGGTGTTGTCCTCGTCCTCCTCCTCGTCGGGCGTGGACACCCGAGCGCCGTTCACCACGGTTTCGCCGGCCGATGCGGTCACCCGCACCGTCAGCGTGACCGTCCGTTCGGCGCCGGGATCCAGCGGTGCGTCGGAGCGGCAGGTCACCCGACCATCGACGTGGTCGCAGACCCAGTCGACCCCTTCGGCCGACACGAATTCCAGCCCATCGGGCAGATCGTCGACGACCGTGATCTCATCGGTGGTGGCACGGGTGCCACCGTTCGAGACGGTGAGGGTGTAGGTGGCCTCGGCCCCCTCGACCAGATCGGAAGTCAGCGTCTTCGCGATTGCGAGGTTGCTCCCTCCCACCTCGGTGCGCGGGCGCGCATCGTCGCGGGAACCGTCGTTGTTCGAGGGATCCGGATCCGGCGTCGCCGCGGTAGCGCGGGCCACGTTCATCCAGATCCCGGTACCGGGAAGGGCTGCGCGGACGGTATCGATGACCGCCTCGCCGGGCTGCAGGAGTGCCAGCGCGGGCCAGGTGACGACACCGTCGGCGAGCGCCCCACCGCGGGACGCCGACACGAACACCGCGCCCTCGGGAAGCACGTCGACGACCACGACCGCCATCGCGGGATCGGGGCCCAGATTGGTGGTGGTGATGAGGTAGGTGATCGTGTCACCGACGGTGGCCGTGGCCGGTGCGGTCTTGGTGACCTGTACGTCCGCGGACTTCGGACCGTCGACGACCTCGGTCGTGGTGCGGTTCCGAGGATCGGAACCGTCGTTGTTGCCGGGATCCGGATCCGGAGTGTCGGAGCCCACCGTTGCCACGTTCTCCCAGCTTCCCGTCGCGTTGGCGACGACGGTCACGGTGCGCTCGATCACTCTCAGAGCGGGGACGGACGGGATGGAGGGCCACGTCACGACGCCACCGTTCTCGACGCCTCCATCCGACGCCGATACGAAGGTGAAGCCCGCGGGCAGGCTGTCGGAGATCGTGACCGCGGAGGCCGCTGACGGTCCCCGGTTCGTGACGATGAGCGTGAAGGCGAGGGTATCTCCCACCGTCGCGGTCGACGGACCGCTCTTCTCGATCAGCAGGTCGGCCACCGGGATCTCGATCGGCGTGGGCGACGAATCGTCGGTCGGATCGCCGTTGCCGTCGGGATCGACGTCGGGTCCGTCGGTGGACTCGTCCACGAACGGTCCCCCGCCGCCGAGGGTCGATGCCCAGGTGGTGGCGCGGTTGCGGTAGCGACCCAGGCCGAAGCCCTGGTCGGTGACTTCGAGGATATCGACATCAACCCGGATCACGACGCTGTCACCCACCGCGAGCCGGTTCTCGAAGATCGAGACCTGATCGATGATGTCGATGTACGGAGGCGAGCCCGTATACGCCGGGTCGATGGGCAGGGTATTCGGACCGACGACGAGACTCGGCGGTGACACCAGTGCGTAGTTGCCGGCCCCGAACACCTCGTCGAGATCATCCACGAGCCGAACCTGCAGCGCGTCGGCGTTGCCCGTGTTCACGAGCTTGAACTCGAACGTCACGCGGCGCCCATCCACGATGGCCCGTTTCGCCACGCCCACCTCGGCGTGCGGCGGTACCACCACCTGGGTGGGGATACCGTTGTCGTTGGGATCCCCGTTGCCGTCGGGATCGACGTCGGGCCCGTCGTTCGACGTGTCGGTGAAGCTCGTACCCCCGGGACCACGGCTGGTGGCCACGGCCTGGTTCTGGAAGATCCCGGGTCCGAAGCCTCGGTCGGTAACCCGCGTGATCTCGACCCGAAGGCGCACGACGGCGCTGTCACCGGGGGGAAGGCGATTGAAGCTCGGGTCGGTCGTGTCGAGGAGGTCGACGAGGGGCGGGCTGCCCGTGAAGGCCGGGTCCAGGCGCAGGGCGCCGGCGGTCGGCGCCAGAAGCACGACCGGTGGCTCGAGGAGGCGATAGTTGCCCGCCCCGAAGGCCGCATCCATGTCGTCGGAAAGCGTGATCGAGTCGGCGGGCGCGTTGCCCGTGTTCACGATCTTGAAGTCATAGGTGACCGTGTCACCCAAAACACTGCCCTGCTT
>JAHHMJ010000063.1 GCA_018678395.1 Gemmatimonadota bacterium
GGTCGAATCCACGCACCGCGACCTCGAAACGGCCGCGGACGAGGCCGGTGAACTCGGCGCGGCCGAGCTCGTTCGTGATGCGGGTCGCGCTTTCGGGGCCGCTCACGGCGACTTCGAGACCGGGTAGGCCGACGCCCTCGGCCATCACCTCGACGACGATCGACGCGTCGCGGCGCAGGCGGGCGGCGAGCTCGACCCTGCGAGAGGGCTGCTGGCGGGAGAGCGATGCCTGAGCCTCGAGCGCCTCCGGAAGGACGCGGTCCGGGAGGCCCGCGGCACGGACGGCGTAGTCTCCCTCGTCGAGGCCGTCGAAGCCGAACGTTCCGTCCGCGCGGCTGACCGTGGATCGGGTCGTGGCTGCGGTGCTGCTCTCGAGTTGCAGGAGGACGCCCGAGAGGGGTTCGCCCTCGGCATGCACCGCCCCGTCGATCCGTCCGTCGAGCGGGGGAGGAGGGGCGGTGGAGTCACAGGCGCCCACGGCGATGCCCAGTGCGGCGGCGCAGAGGAGGCGACGGTAACGGCCCACGGAGGGTGCCCCGGTCCCGAGTCGACGAGGTGCTCGGGCCGGAATGGCAGCCGCGAGCGCGCGAACGCCGCAGAGAGGGGCAAGGGGCGGACCATGCCGAGCGGTCGGACCGTCGCCTCGGTCGAGTACCCTGACGCCGCAGAATCCTGCGACGTGCGAGGGGTTGGTGGCGGTCGTCTAACCGGGGCGAGAAGGCGTGGATATGGGAAGAAATGTCGCCTTCGTGATACATCGTGCAGCCCGGACGGCAGACGCCGCTCTCCCGTGGCGGGGCCGCGGGGGACGCCGAAGAGGTGCTGAGCCTGATGAAGACCCTGGTGCCCGCGGAGCTTCAGCCGAACGCGGCGACGGCCCGACCGCTCAGTAGAGGCCCAACCCCACGACCACTGCGAGCGCTGCGAGCCCCACCGCGAAGAAGACCAGCTGCAGCGGGATGATCCATCGAGCCCAGCGGCCCCAGGGGACGCCACCCAGGGTGATCGCGCCCATCAACACCGCATTCGTGGGGACGATCAGATTGGTGAAGCCGTCGCCCATCTGGTACGCGAGCACGGCGACCTGACGCGACAGCCCGGTCAGATCGGCGAGAGGCGCCATCAACGGCATCGTGAGCGCAGCCTGCCCGCTTCCCGACGGGACGAAGAAGTTCAGCGCGGTCTGGACGGCGAACATGCCCTGGGCGCTGCCGATGCTGCCCCAGCCCTCGAGCACTCCGGCCATCGCGAACAGCAGGGTGTCGACGATCTGTCCGTCTTCGAGCACCACGAGGATGCCGCGGGCGAGTCCGATGATGATGGCCGTGCTGACGAGAGCCCGCGCGCCGTCCATGAAGGCCTCGGCGACCGGCCCGGGCCCGCGAAGTCCGATCAGCCCCATCACGATGCCGACACCGAGGAAGAGGCCCGCGATCTCCTCGATGTACCAGCCGAACCGGGTGACGCCGACGACCAGCAGGGCGAGGCCGAGCACGAAGGTCGTCAGGACGATGCCGTGGCGGCGGGTGAGTGCGAGGCCACCCGACTCGTCGTCGTCGCCCGACCCGGCAGTCGCCCCCGCGACGCCCCCGCTCGCCGCGGACAGACCGGGGATATCGGCCACGACGCTGCGGCTCGGGTCGCGCCGAATGCGGGCGGCGTAGAGGGTCACGAAGCCGATGGCGATGTTGGTCGTGACGAGCCACAGCACGGCGCGCACGCCGATCCCGCTGAACAGCGGCACCTCGGCGATTCCCTGGGCCACGCCGATGGTGAAGGGGTTCAGGAACGCCGCGGCGAAACCCGCGCCCGATCCCACCATGGGAATCGCCACCCCGACCACCGCGTCGTACCCGAGTCGAAGGGAGAGCGGGACGAAGACCAGCACGAAGGGGATCACCTCTTCGGCCATCCCGAAGATGGCGCCGCCCAGCGAGAACAGGATCATGAAGAACGGGATGATCAGCCGTTCGATCCACGTCGAGCGCCGCGAGGCCTGAACCAGCCGGTGCAGCCCGGCGTCGACCGCGCCGGTCGCCTGGAGCACCGCGAAGGCGCCCCCGACGATCAGCACGAAGGCCACGATGTCGGCGGCCGCGACGATCCCGCGCAGCGGTGCGCGCAGAACGGCCCAGACGCCCTGGGGCGAGGCCGTGTCCAGTCGCGAGAACGAGCCCGGCACGACCACTTCGCGCGTGCCGGCGCCGGCGACCTCGATGACTTCCTTCTCGAAGGTGCCGGGCGGCACGAGCCAGGTGAGGATCGCGGCCGCCGCGATCATCGAGAAGACCAGCAGCGACGTGTCGAGCGCGCGTACCGGCCGGTTCCGGGGAGCGGTCACTTGGGCGATCGCCCCTTCAGTCGTCGTGGTCGGCTTCGTATTCCATCCGGACCTTCATGTTCTCGTACTGCTTCCTGTCGTCGCGGCGCTTGGCCGCGCGCATGCTCTTCGCCCGCGTGGTCGACGAATGCACGATCGGGATCGAGAGCTGGCGTTCGGCTTCCGCCGCGCCGCATTCCGGACAGGGGACCGAGGTGTCGGCCACCTTGACCCACTCCTCGAATTCGGCGCCACAGGAGCCGCAGCGGTAGTCGAAGGTCGGCACGAGTCCTCCAGTGCTTCTCGGTGATGAACATCCGAACGCCGAGC
>JAHHMJ010000015.1 GCA_018678395.1 Gemmatimonadota bacterium
AAGGGGGAGAGAGTTGGGGGTTTGACGTACGTTCGGCGCAGGGACGGGCCCTCACAAGGTCCCCAGCGTCCGGGGGGGTGGCGGGAGCCCGCGCAGCGTGTACCCTCAGGGGCGTTGTCCAACGATCCCTCCGACCCTCTCTCCATGGACCCAGCGACTTCCGGGCCTCCGCCGCCGCTTCGCCGCGCCGAACGGCTCGATCCCTCGGTCTTCCAGTTGCCGGCCGACCGCATGCGGGCCGGCTACTACAGCGACAAGTACTTCGTGCGCACCCGCGAGGTCCTGATGGCCGAGGGCGAGGCACCGCTCGTGACCGTGCAGGCCTTCCAGCGCAACCTCGCGTGGGTCTCGGGGACGGACGAAGCCATCGCGATCCTCAAGCTCTGCCTCACCGAGGGGTACTCGTTCGACGACCTCGACGTGCGTGCGCTGCGCGATGGGGACCGGGTCGACCCGTGGGAGCCCGTGCTCGAGATCCGGGGACCGTACCCCGCGTTCGCGCATCTGGAGACGCTCTACCTGGGCGTGCTGGCGCGGCGCACGATGATCGCCACGAACACCCGTCGCGTCGTCGAGGCCGCCTGGCCGGACCCGATCCTGTTCTTCCCGGCCCGACACGACCACTGGATGGTGCAGACGGGTGATGGCTTCGCCGCGCACACCGCGGGCGCGATCGGCGTATCGACCGACGCCCAGGCGTCGTGGTGGGGCTCGGAGGGCGTCGGCACCGTTCCACATGGCCTGATCGCCGCCTTCGGCCGCGACACCGTCGCCGCGACCCAGGCCTTCGCCCGCCACATGCCGGATCACGTGCGGGTCATCAGCCTCGTGGATTTCGACAACGACTGCGTCGGCACGTCGCTCGCCGTCGCGCGGGCGCTCGGCGACCGGCTCTTCGGCGTGCGTCTCGACACGTCGGGCAACCTCGTCGATCGCTCGGTGCAGTCGCAGATGGGGGAGTTCGATCCGCGGGGCGTGAATACGCGCCTCGTGGAGAACGTCCGGAAGGCGCTGGACGCGGAGGGCTTCGACCACGTGCGCATCGTCGCCTCGGGCGGCTTCGACGCCGACAAGATCCGGCGGTTCAAGAATGCGGGCGTGCCGGTCGACGCATACGGCGTGGGCTCGACCCTGATTCGCGGCCGCTACGACTTCACCGCCGACGTGGTGCGCCTCGGCGATCGCGACGTGGCCAAGACGGGCCGGCGCTATCGGGACAGCACGCGCCTGGAAGGTCCGTTGAGCGGGCGCGGAGGCGAGGCCCGGGGCGATGGACGCGAGGCCGGTGGACGCGGAGGCGAAGGCGAGGCCCGGGGCGATGGACGCGAGGCCGGTGGACGCGGAGGCGAAGGCGAGGCCCGGGGCGATGGAATGGTCGGATGGGTCGTCGACGTACAGAACGACTTCATGCGGCCCGATGGGCGGCTCTACGTGAAGCACCTGGGTGACGAGGGCGACCAGGGTGCGGTCCAGATCGAGGGCACGATCGCCGAAGCCGTCGCCTGGATGCACGAGCAGGCGGACGTCGTGGTTTTCACCGGGGATTGGCACGGACTCGAGGATCCCGAGATCGATCCCGTGGATCCCGATCCTTCGATCGGGACTTATCCTCCGCACTGCATGGGGCGTTCCGAGGATCCGGACGAGCAGCAGGGCGCGTGGATCGTGCCCTCGATCCGTCCCGAGGATCCGCTGGTACTCGAAGTGGACGCCGATGCCGCGGAGGGAAAGGCCGTGGCGCGCGCCGCGTTGGAGAGCGGCCGGCCGGTGTTCATTCGCAAGACCCGATTCGACGTCTTCGCCGGGAATGCGGCCACCGAAGCCTTCGTGGCGACGCTCGCCGAGGCACTCGGCGATCCGGAATTCGTGGTGGTGGGTGTCGCGCGGGACGTGTGCGTCACGCAGGCGGTCGACGGTCTGGCGGGGAGGGGGCGGCACGTCACCGCTCTCCGAGATGCGACCTGGGGACTCGGATTGGAGTCCGAGGACGACACGCTGACTCGGTGGAGCGCTTCGGGGCGCGTCGCCACTCTCGAGGAGCGGCGCGCCGAAGAGCGGTGAGTCCGCCCGGGGTCAGGCTGCCTGAGCCTGAGCCTCGACGACCACACCGTCGTCGGTCAGTCGGGGAGCCGCGGACCGATTGAGCGCCGTATGCGCCGCTCCGTGCTCGATGACCGGGCGAAGATACTGCCTGCCCATCATCTCCAGCTGTGCCAGCTGCAGGTCATTCAGACCCGGCCAGCGATCGGCCATGTAATCCATGGTGTCGTCCAGCCACTCGAGGCGGTGCTCCATCGCCGCCTCCAGCACATCGCACCGCACGATGTGGCTCATCAAATCGTCCCGCGCCTTCTCGATCTTCTTCTTCGAACGGCCCTTTCCCACTCCATCTCCTCTGTGAGGTGAACTTCGCAAGTACCCTCCCACATATGAGTTGCGAGGCCGCATGTTCCGGTGGGGCAGTGTGCGGTTAGGC
>JAHHMJ010000166.1 GCA_018678395.1 Gemmatimonadota bacterium
CCAGGGCGCCGTCGCGCGCATCGGTGGGGGCGCAGTCGCCTGGTTCGTCGGCTTGATCACGATGTCCGCTGCCATCGGCGGGTTGTTGTCACCACCGCTGCTGGCGTGGCTCGGCGGTGATGCCGCACAGGCCGCGGAGCTGGCGGCCGGAACCGCCACCTCCGAGGTCAGCCTCCCACCGTTCCGCGACTGGTTCGTGGGACTGCTGCCGTCCAATCCGGTCGCGGCGGCGGCCGAAGGAGCGATCCTGCCGCTGGTGCTCTTCAGCGTGATCTTCGGACTGGCCGCGGGACGCATCGAGCAGGAGGGACGCGACCGTGTCGTGGGCGCGGCCCGCGCGGTGGGAGACACGATGTTCGTGGTGATCGAGTGGATTCTGGCCGCAGCTCCGGTCGGCGTCTTCGCCCTGGCGCTCGCCCTCGGGGCGCGGACGGGAGCCTCGCTCGTCGGGGCGGTCGCCGGCTTCATCGCCACGGCCGCGATCCTGGTGATTCTCGCGACCCTGCTGCTGTACCCGATCACGGCGACGTTCAGCCGCGTGTCCCTGCGGCGCTTCGCCCGGGGCGCGGCCCCCGCCCAGGCCGTCGGCTTCAGCACCCGGTCTTCGCTCGCCACGCTGCCCGTCATGATGGAAGAGGCCGAGAAGACGCTCGGCATTCGGCCCGAGGTCGCCGGGCTGGCCCTGCCCGCGGCGGTCTCGCTCTTCAAGTTCGCCTCCCCGGTCGTGCGCATCACGGGCACCTTCTTCATCGCGGCGCTGTTCGGCGTCGAGCTGGGATTCGCCGAGACCGCGGCTCTCGTGGTGGGCATCGCCGCGCTGTCGTTCTACTCGCCGGGGATTCCGAGCGGCGGGCTGTTCGTGATGGCTCCGCTCTACCAGGCCTTCGGGCTTCCGCTGGAGGGGATCGGCATCCTGATCGCCCTCGACATCGTGCCCGACATGTTCATCACCGCATCGAATGTCACCGCGGACCTGGCCGTGGCCGCCCTCGTGGATCGATGAGCCGCGTCGACACGGTCTTCGAACGGCTGCTGTCCTTCGGCGTGACCGACGCGGTCGGCCTGCCGGACTCCGTGACGGCGCCGTTGATGGCGCGCTTCGACCGCCATCCCGCGACCCGTTGGGTCGCCGTCACTCGCGAGGGCGAGGCGTTCGCGCTGGCGGCCGGCCTCTGGGTCGGCGGACGGACCCCGATCGTCGTCATCCAGAACACGGGACTTCTCGAGAGCGGCGACAGCCTGCGCGGCGTGGCCGTCCGCGCGGGCGTGCCCCTCCTCTGCATCGTGACGTATCGCGGCCGGGCGGGCATGAAGGCCTCGGGCTGGAACGAGGGCGCACCACTGGATCGCGCGTGGCTGGTGCGACCCGATGTCGATTCCACGGCTCTGCTGACCGAGCCGACGCTGCAGGCCTGGGGCATGCCCTACCGCGTCTACGAGTCGCCGGCCGATCTGGACGCGGCCTGGCGGATCGCGACGGAGGAGCAACGCCCCGTGGTGCTGCTCCTCGCTCGTGAGCCGGTCGGCGCCCCTCCACCGGTGGACGCCACGCCCGAGGGCGCCTCGTGAAGAAGCTCGCCGCCCTCGAGGCCCTCGCACGCCACCGCACCGACGAGGTCGTCGTGACGTGCATGTCGGTCGTGCGCCCCTGGGGCCGACTCGGCGGCCACCCGCTCGACTTCGCCTCGGCCGACAGCGCCATGGGGCACACGGCCGACTTCGCGCTGGGCATCGCGCTGGCCCGCCCCGACCGCCGCGTGGTCTGCCTCAACGGAGATGGCAGCATGCTGATGACGCTCGGCACGCTCGTCACGGCGGCGGGGTCCGATGCGACCAACTTCGTCCTGATCGTGGTCGACAACGGCACTTATGAGATCACCGGCAATCAAGCGGTCCCGGGCGCTCCCGCCGTCGACTTCGTGGGTCTGGCTCGCGCCTCCGGCTTCGCCCACGCCGTGCGCTTCGACGACGCCGACGGGTTCGACACGGCTCTTCCCGGACTCCTCCGCCGGGAAGGTCCCGTGCTCATCGACCTGCTCATCGAGCCCGAGGACGAGGGTCCGATCCAGCGGCGTCCGGAAGAGCCGGCCGACTATTTGAAGGTCTCGTTCGAGACGTCGGCTCGGAGGCTGAAGGACGCCCTCCAGGGCTGGTTCCCTCCCCCGGGGCGTGCCCCGCGCGGCGTTGCAGGATCCGAAGCACCGCGTCGGTAGTAGAGGACCGCTGACTTCACACGTGCAATCGGCGGTGTTCTCTCACATCTTTGAAGGAGGGGGGGGGAAGGGGGAGCGTCGCACTCGACAACCGAGCGTCATGACTCGGGCTTTGGACGAGAACCTCCGGCGGACCGCCGTTCAGGTGGTCATTCCCGAGGAGCATCTCGTGCTCCTCGAGGTCACCGCGCGTCACCACGGTCTCCATCGGCAGACCGAGGCACTGCTGACCGAGGTCCACCACCGATTCGTCGGCTGGCCGCAGGCACTCGAAGACCTCCACCGTCGGGCGACCGGCGACTTCTTCCACCACGACCGCCACCCGCGCGGCGCCGAGTCCCTCGCGGTCTTCTCGGAGCTCTACGCCAAGATCGTCCGGGAGGCGACGCCCCCATCGGTGTCCCTGAGCGCCTTGCGGCGATGGTTGGCCTTTCTCGAGAAGGTCGTGAGCGACGCCTCCGACCGGCGGCTGCGCAACGCCGGAGTGGTCGCGAGGGCCTTCGACCCCCTGCGCACGCTGCTCGACGCCGACCCGGAGCGCGCGGCACTGGCCTCGCCGGCCCTGCGTCGCCTCACCCGAACGCTCCACGACGCCAGCTCGGAGGCAGCACCAGCCGACCTCCCGCCTCCGCAGCTGGGCGCCCTTCTCGACACGGCCCTCGATACGCTCGCCCAGGTCCTGCTACGGGTCTACGACGCCTGGCTGGCCGAGCCCGACCCCGTGGTGTGGTACCGGCAGGTGACCGGCGCCCCCGGGGCTCCGTTGCCCCGGGCGTTCAAGGCCATCTCCCATGATGCAATCGCCAGACGGAGACAGTGGCTCGAGAGACGCCCGACACCCGAGGGCTTGCACGAAATCGCCGACGCGCTCCTGGTGCTCCCGGACCAGAGCGCCATCACCCGGGCCTACCTGGACGTGGCCCGGTCTCTCGATGGAGAAGGCACGGACCCGTATTCCGCGGCACAGCAACGGGTGGACTGGCTCTCTCGGCTTCTCGAGACCGAGTCGCTGGCTTCCGTCCACGCCGACGCACTCCGCGAGATCACCCGTTCGTGCGCTCGAGCCCTCGATCCGGCCTCGCCCCAGACCGGAGAGGCCTTCCTCGACGATCTCCTGGGGCTGCTGAGTCGGAGCGGGGCTCCCCCCAGCCCCCAGGCCCTCGACCTGGTGGGGCGACTCGGATCCGAGGTCCTCGGTCACGAGGTCCCGGTCTGGACCGACGCCCTCATCCGGGGGATCCTGCGGCTGGACTTCCACTACCCCGGCTTCGACGGCTTCACGGAGGAGTGGGGCGTACGGGTGAACCCCGGCCATCTCCGGAACGTCCGCGCCTACCTCACCGTCATCGGGGCCGATCCCCTGCGGTCCCGTCGCTTGCTGGCCGCCCTCGTGGCTCACGTGAAGCTGGGGGGCACCTTCGTCGCCGACACCGATCTCTTCCAACGCGACGTCTCCGCGCTCCTGGGGGCGGCGGTGGAACCGGTCTACGCCGAGGTGAAGCAGTTTCTCAAACGGATGCCGGTGTATTTCAACGACATCGGCGCCGAAGGCGAACTCCGCGCCGTCTCCACCAGACTGGACGAGATCGGGGGCCGGCGCGATCCCCTCGCCCACTTCCTCCGCAAGCAGATCCACGTCGAGAGCAATCCGCTGCTCGTCGGGCTGGTGGAGGACACGGCCCGCTTCTGGACGGACGGGGATTCCGGGCGGCTCGAGGAGTACCTGCCACCCACCCTCTATCGGCGCC
>JAHHMJ010000574.1 GCA_018678395.1 Gemmatimonadota bacterium
CCGCGCACACACCCGGACCGACGCTCATCCAGCCGTCGCCCAGCCCGACCGTCCGCGGCGCGCCCCCGGGCGCCCGCCGCGGAGCCCCACCGAACCGACGGGAAGGCCCGCCCCACCCCCCGGGCGCAGGAAAGCCCCCGGCAATTCCTCAGGAGACGGTCGCGGCCGCAGGCCGCGTAGCGAAGCGCGGCTCCAGAGGAAATGCCGGGGGCTTTCCCCACCCACGAGGGGCGGGACGTCCTACGAGATCAGGTTCTCCGTTTCGATGGGATCCAGCCCGAGCGACTGAAGGAGTTCGTTCAGCTGCTGCAGGTCCTGCTGGATGATGATCGTCAGGAGCTCCAGCTGCGCGTCGAGCTCGCCCGTGAGCTTGCCGAACACGTCGTAGGCCTGGTCGGTCGGCCGGTTCTCGGCACCTTCGACCCCGCCGAGCAGCGCGGCGATCTTGTTGTTCAGCTTGATCGGGAAGTTGAGCGGGTCCTGGTTCGACTGGTTGCGAACCTGATAGACCTCGCCCTCCACCGCTCCCAGCTTCTCCTCGACCTGGTCGCCCAGGGCCTGCAGCTCGGCGTTGTCGGCCTCCTCCTGCCGCGCGTCGATCTGCTCCTTCATGGCCCGAATCCGGAGAACCGCCTCGTTGGCCTGGCTCACTCGATCGCGGATCTGCATGGCGAAGTCGAACCGCTCCTGCAGGTCGGCCATGGTCACCCCCTCGGCTACGGCGCGGGGGTTCATCTGGATCTCGAAGTCCTGCTCGTAGACGGTGCCGTCGACGGTCATGCGCGCGACGTACGTCCCGGGCAGCGCAGCCGGGCCCTGGTTCCCCGCGGCCCAGAAGATGCGGCCTTCGAAGTCCGTGTAGCCGGGATAGCGCATGTTCCAGCTGTAGCGGTGCGATCCCTCCGACGCCGAGGGACGTCCGCCCCCGAATCCTCCGAAGCCACCGCCACCGGCGACCTCCCCGTCGCTGGCGAAGGTCTGGATCACCTCACCGTCGGGGCCGATGAACTCGAAGGTCACCCTCTCGGCGTCCTCGGCGAGGTGGTAGAGGAACTGGACGCTGTTGTCGAAGCGCCGCACCGGGTCCTTCGGATCGAAGAGCACGGTCGGGGCCTCTCCCATCATGTCCGACGAGATCTGCCGCAGCGGGTCGATGCCCCGCAGGATCCAGAAGGACCGGCCATGGGTGCCGATCACGAGATCGTGGTCCTCGACGACCAGATCCGAGACCTGGACGTTGGGAAGGTTCAGCGCGAGCGAATTCCAGTTGGCGCCGTCGTCCCACGAGACGTAGACCGTCTCTTCGGTGGCGGCGTAGAGCAGACCCGGCTGCACGATGTCCTCGCGCACGGCGCGGACGAAGTGATCGTCCTCGATGCCCGACACGATCTTCGTCCAGCTCTGTCCGTAGTCCTCGGTCATCCAGACGTACGGAGCGCGATCATCGTCGACGAGGTAGCGAATCCCCGATACGTAGGCCTTGCCCGGCGTATGGGGGGACGCCTCGATGGTGTTGATGCGCACGAAGTCGGGCGCGTCGGGCGGCGTGACGTTGGTCCAGCTCGGCTGATCCGACGTACCGTCACGCGTGACGTGGACGAGGCCGTCGTCCGAACCGGCCCAGATCACGTCGGCGTCGTGCGGCGACGGCGCGATGGCGAACACCGTCGCGTATGTCTCGACGCCCGTCTGGTCGAGCGTGATCGGACCGCCGGACGGGCCGACCGTCATTGGCTCCGCTCGGGTCAGGTCGGGGCTGATCTGCTGCCACGACTGCCCTTCGGTGGTGGTCCGCCAGACCTTTTGCGTTCCCGTGAAGAGCAGGTCCGCATCGTGCGGCGAGAAGACGATCGGGAAGGTCCACTGGACGCGCTCGACCAGATCTTCGGCCGATTGTCCCATGGGATTCTCGGGCCAGACGTTGATCGATCGCGTGAGACCCGTTTCGTGGTCGTAGCGGCTCAGGCTCCCGCCGTAACATCCCGCGTAGAACACGTCCGTGTCCTCGGGATGCGGGGCGATGTAGCCGGACTCACAGCCGCCGACGGAGTAGAGGAAGTTCGCACTCCCGGCGTCGTTCGAGAGGTGATTCCAACCACCCGACGGGGTGCACGCGGTCGAGTTGTCCTGCTGTGCGCCGCAGACGTGGTACGGCTCGTGATTCGTCGTGGTGACCCGGTAGAACTGCGCGGTGCTGTAGTCCTGGTCCGTCCACGTGTCGCCGCCGTTGAAAGAGACGTTCCCGCCTCCGTCGTTGGCGTTGATCATGCGCTGGTTGTCGGTCGGCGCGATCCACAGGTCGTGATTGTCGCCGTGCGGCACCCGGTACGAGCGCGGGAAAGTCTCGCCCCCGTCCCGCGACTGATAGAAGCCGGTGTTCAGCACGTAGACGACGTCGCGCTCGATCGGGTCGGCGTAGATGCGGGTGTAGTAGAAGGCGCGCTGCCGCAGACGGCGCTCGTCGTTGACGTACTCCCAGCTGTCCCCGCCGTCGTCCGACCGGAAGACGCCCCCCTCGTCGTGCTCCATGATCGTGTAGACCCGGTTCTGGTCCACGGGCGACACGGCCACACCGATCTTCCCGACCATCCCCTCCTGCGGGAGCCCCTCGGCGCGGGTGATCTCGGTCCAGGTCTCGCCGCCGTCGGTCGACCGGAAGAGGCCCGAGCCCGGCCCACCGGAGCTCATGCCCCACGACTTCCGCCACGCCTCCCACAGCGCCGCGTAGATCAGGTCGGGGTTGTCCGGGTGGACGGAGATGTCGACGCCCCCCGAGCGATCATCCCGGTAGAGGACCTTGTCCCAGTTGGCGCCGCCGTCGGTCGTCTTGAAGATGCCCCGCTCGGGGTTCTCGACCGAGTGCTTGCCGAAGCCTGCCACCCAGGCGGTGTTGCAGTCGTCGGGGTGGATGCGGATGCGCGCCACGTTCTGGGTCTCGGCCAGGCCCACGTGTTCCCAGCTGCGGCCCGCGTCGTCGCTGCGGTAGACGCCGTCACCCTGCTGGACGTTCCCTCGCAGCTGGGTCTCACCCATGCCGATGTACACCACGTCGGGGTTCGCCTCGCACACGGCGACCGAGCCCACGGAGGCACTGCCGATCTCACCGTCCGTGACGTTGTTCCAGGTCTGCCCGCCATCCTCGGTCTTCCAGAGTCCACCGCCGGTGGCTCCGAAGTAGTACTCGAAGGGGCGGGTGTCGGACCCTGCCACACCGATCGAGCGACCGCCGCGAGCGGGGCCGATGTTCTGCCAGCGAAGGGCGTCGTACAGGGCTTCGTCGACCTGCTGCGCCGCGGCGGGCGCAGGGATGCCGATACCCAGCCCCGCCAGGGCCAGGACGGCGGCCCCGAACCGCGTGGACCGTCTGCTCATGCGGGTGTCCCCCATGGAGGGTAGGTGATCCTCTCACAACTGGGGCGACGGTACGGAGCCGCCTCACCGCGCGCAAGCGCACGCGGGGGGCCCCGTCACCCGATCAGGCGACCCGGGCGACGCACTCGATCTCGACGTCGACGCTCTTCGGGAGCTCGCGCACGGCGACCGTAGCCCGAGCGGGACGATGGTCGCCGAAGTGCCGGCCGTAGACCTCGTTGACGGCGGCGAAATCACCCATGTCCGCCAGGAAGATCGTGGTCTTGACGACGGTGTCGAGCCGCGCTCCCGCGGCCTCGAGCACCTGCCGCAGGTTGACCATCACCTGCTCGGTCTGGGCCTGGACGTCACCATCGACGACTTCCATCGTCTCGGGATCGAACGGAATCTGCCCCGAGCAGAAGACCCAGCCGTCACATTCGATGGCCTGGCTGTAGGGGCCGATGGCGGCGGGGGCGGCGTCGGTGTGGATGCGGCGAAGCGTCATGACGAGCTCTTGTTGTGGAAGGTTCGGATCTGATCGAGGATCTCCTCGGGGGAGACCGTGGCCACGCCGGCCTTCTGGACTTCCAGGGCGGCGGCATGGTTGGCGAGGATGGCGGCCTCGACGGGATCGGCGCCCGCGGCCAGGGCGACCGAGGTGACCGCGACGATGGTGTCGCCGGCGCCGGAGACGTCGTACACCGCCCGTGCCACTGCCGGCACCCGCAGCCACAGGCCGTCGGGCCCGGCCAGCGCGACACCGCGCTCGCCGAGGGTCAGCAGCAGCACCTCGCATTCGAGGCGGCGGCGGGTGGCCTCCATCCAGTTCGGATCGTCGGGGGCCAGGTGTTCGCCCAGCGCGTCGGCCAGCTCCTTGGCGTTGGGCTTGAACACGGTCGCTCCCGCGTAGGCGAAGAAGCGGAGCCGTTTGGGGTCGACCACGGTCGGAACGCCGAGGCTGCGGCCCGCGCGGAGTACGGCGCCGATGACGCCGGGCGTCAGCACGCCCTTGTTGTAGTCCTCGAGGATCAGGACCTGACAGTCGGGTGCCTCCGCTTGCACCGCCTGGATGATCCGCGCCTCGACCTCGTCGGACACGTCGTGCGCCGTCTCGCGGTCGAAGCGAACCACCTGCTGGCTGCGCGCGAGGACGCGCGTCTTCACGGTGGTGGGCCGCTCCGGAGCGACGACGATCCCGCCCACCCGCGCCCCGAGGTCGTCGAGCGCCGCGGTCAGGCGACGGCCTCCCGCGTCGTCGCCCACCACCCCGGCGACGTCGCACACGGCGCCGAGGGCGGCCACGTTCGCCGCCACGTTCGCGGCACCGCCCACCGCCCAGCGCTCTTCGTCGACCTGGACGACGGGCACCGGCGCCTCGGGCGAGATGCGGTCGACCACGCCGGCCACGTACTCGTCGAGCATCAGATCACCGACGACCAGGGCCCGGA
>JAHHMJ010000314.1 GCA_018678395.1 Gemmatimonadota bacterium
GTGTTGATCGATGCGGGGGCATCGTGGGGATGGTATGCAGCCGACCTCACCCGCACGTTTCCGGTCGACGGAGCGTTCACCGGCCCGGCACGCGCCGTCTACGAGATCGTCGAGCATGCGCGGACCCAGGCGGTTGCAGCGGTCCGGCCCGGTGTCGCGGTCGCCGAAGTCCACGAGGTCGCCGCCGGAGTGATTCGAGAGGGGCTCGTCGCGCTCGGGGTGCTCGACGCCGAGGCCGCCGCCGATCCGGGTGCGCACCGACCGTGGTACCCCCACCAGACCTCGCACTGGCTGGGTCAGGACGTGCACGACGTAGGTGACTACGCCCTCGCGGGGGAGAGCCGGTTGCTGGAGCCCGGGATGGTCCTGACGGTCGAGCCGGGCCTCTACTTTCCGGCGACCGACGCCGCCGGGCCCGCCGGCACCTTCGCGGGGATCGGCGTCCGGATCGAGGACGACGTGCTCGTGACCGGGGACGGGCACGAGGTGCTCACGTCCGGATTCCCCACGGCCCCCGACGAGGTGGCGGCGAGAGTGCGCGGCTGAGAGAGTCAGCGGCCGGGCGTTTCCGGGGTGTCGACGCGGTCCGCGATCCGCTGCAGGCGGCGAGCCGCACCACGCAGCCCCAGGTTGCTGACGTAGACGGCGTCCGCTCCCGCTGCGAGGGCTGCGCGGATGCTCCGAGCGGTGATCTCGTCGGCCGGTACGCCGGCATCGAATTCCCGGGTCAGCGCCGAGGCCGGGACCGGGAAGAAGGCCCCCAGCCGTTCGAGCGTGGCGGGGTTGGCCGAGCGGTAGTGGAAGATCCCCGCGAGGGTCGGGCGATCCGCGCTGCGTCGCCGCGCTTCGGCGAGGAGTGCGGCCAGACGGTCGCTGTCGTGGTGGGACACGACCTGCGTCAGGATGAAGTCCGCCGTGAACCCCGGTGCGGCCATGAATCCCGCCTGCTCGATGGGGTCGCGGAAGGGGTTGGCCCATCCGCCCAAAGCGAGCTCCGGCACCCGCTGCCTCAGTCGTCGCCGGAGCTCTTCGGCGTGCGGTACGCAGCGCGGGGGCCCCACGCTGGAGTCCCCTCCCACGACCGTGAGTGCGCCGAGACCGAGCGCGGCGGCCCGCTCGGCATAGAGCAGGCAGTAGTCCAGCGAGTGCTTGCAGGTGAGGAACGGTACCAGGCGGCGGCGCTCGGTGCCCTCGTCGAGATTGGCGGCCAGGTGACCGAGGCTCTCCTCTTCGGCCTGGCCCACGGCGTCGTCCGTGAGGAAGACGAGGCGTCCGTCGGCGGTGAAGCGACGCACCGCGTGGTTCAGGTCGATCCAGGCATCCATGCCGGCCGTGCCCTCGAGTCCGGCGCGCGGGGGACGCAGCTCGACCATGATCCGAGGGGCGCCCTGGCGCAGCGCCGCTCCGAATGCGCCATGTCGCCCGGTGCTCACGGGGCCAGAACCTCCAACGCGGCCCCGACATCGGCTCCGGGTGTGCCGACGTGGACACCGGCGACGGGCTCCAGCGCGGCGACGGCCTCACGCACTTCCCGGGCGATGGCGATTCCTTCCACCCGGGCGGCGTCGGGCCCGCGAGCCTGAGCCCGGCGCATCCGTTCGAGAATCGCCTCGGGGACCGACACGCCCGGCACCTCGTAGGCGAGGAACTCGGCGTGGCGGAGCGATCCGAACGGCCACAGGCCCACGAGGATCGGTAGTGGGTGATCGTGGGTCGCATCCAGGAAGCGGCTCAGAGCGTCCACGTCGAAGAGCGGCTGGGTGACGGCGAAGTCCGCCCCGGCCTCCACCTTCCAGCGGAAACGCGATCGCTCCCGCTCCTGATCCACGGCGCCCGGGTTCAGCGCCACGCCGATCACGAACCGGGTGGGCCCCCCGATGTCCGCGCCGCCGGGGTCGATACCGCGGTTGAGCCCGGAGGCGACGTTGGTGAGGCCGATGGCGTCGATGTCGAAGACGGCCGTGGCATCCGGATACGGACCCTGCACCGGTGGATCTCCCGAGACCAGGAGGAGGTTGCGGATCCCGTCGCCCGCCGCACCGAGCAGGTCGGACAGCATGCCCATCATGTTCCGGTCGCGGCAGGTGTAGTGCATGACCGCCTCGACGCCCGTCTCCCGCTGCAGGATCCCCGACGCCGCCAGCGACGACATTCGGCTGCGGCCCCGAGGAGAGTCGACCACCGCGACGGCGTCCACCCCCGCCTCCCGGCAGGCGCGAGCGGCCTCCACCAGGGCGGTCGTGTCCCACCCGCGGGGAGGCAGCAGTTCCACCGTGGCGATGGGGCGCCCCTCGGCGAGTGCGGCGCCGATCGCGGACCGCTCGGCCAGGGGGACCTCCGGGTGGCGCACGGCCTCCGGCGGAGGGACCACCGACGCGGGTGCGTGACGGGGGTGGCGGCCCCGAACCACGTCGGCGATGCGTGCGATGTGCTCGGGTGTGGTGCCGCAGCAGCCCCCCACGAAGCGGACGCCGGCCTCTGCGAAGCGCTCCGCGTAGCGGGCCATGTAGTCCGGGCTGGCCATGTACATCTTCCGGTCGCGCACGGTCCGCGGCAGTCCGGCGTTGGGTTGTGCAAGGAGGGGGACCGAGACGCGGTCGGCCGCCTCCTCCAGCACATCGAGGAGCACGGCCGGGCCCACGCTGCAGTTCAGGCCGACCGCGTCGGCACCCGCGGCGGCCAGGCGTACGAGCTCGCGCGCGGCATCGGCCCCGTACGCCGTCCGACCGTCCTCTCCGACGGTGATCTGGACCATCACGGGGCGGTTGCCCGCGGCCTCGCGGGCCGCCGAGAGGGCCACGTCGACCTCGTGCGGATCGGCGAACGTCTCGAGCAGCAGTCCGTCGACCCCGGCGTCGATCAGGGCGCGCATCTGGCGCAGGAAGTGCTCTCGTGCCTCGTCGACCGAGGTCGGCCCCCACGGCTCGATGCGGATTCCCAGGGGGCCCACCGCCCCCACGACGCGGGCGCGACCGTCGGCGGCCTTCAGGGCGGCCCGGGCGGCCGCCCGATTGACCTCTTCGGTCCGGTCCCCCAGGCCGAAGGCCGAGAGCTTCACCGGATTCGCCCCGAAGGTATTGGTCTCCAGGACCTCCGCTCCCGCCTCGACGTACGCCCGGTGGATCTCCTCGACCACCTCGGGGCGGTCCAGTGCGAGCGCGTCGTAGCAGACGTTGACGAAGACGCCCCGGCCGTACAGCACCGTCCCCATGGCTCCGTCGAACACGTGCACCCGATCGTCCGAGAGCATGTCCGGAAGCGATGGGACGGGCGCGCGCGTCATGCGCCGCCTCCGGGGTCGTATCCCAGGTTCGGGGCCAGCCATCGCTCCGTCTCGGCCCGCGTCCATCCCTTGCGCCGGGCGTAGTCGTCGACCTGATCGCGGCCGACCCGGCCCACGCCGAAGTACTGTGCATCGGGATGAGCGAAGTACCATCCCGATACGCTCGCGGTCGGGGTCATCGCGAAGGACTCGGTCAGGGCCAGGCCCAGGGCGGGGGCGTCGACGAGGTCGAAGAGCGTGCCCTTCTCGGAGTGATCGGGGCAGGCCGGATACCCGGGCGCGGGTCGGATCCCGTCGAACCGCTCGGCCACGAGCGCCTCGGCGTCGAAGGGCTCGTCGGCCGCGTAGCCCCAGAGCCGCGTCCGCACCTCGCGGTGCAGCCATTCGGCTCCGGCCTCGGCGAGGCGATCGGCGAGCGCGCGTGCGAGGATGGCGTGGTAGTCGTCGTGCGCCTCCTCGAAAGCCTGGACGATCGGATCGAGGCCCAGCCCCGCCGTGATGGCGAAGGCCCCCATCCAGTCCCCCGAGCCGTCTTCGGCGCGGGTGAGATAGTCGGCGAGCGACCGATGCGGTCGGTCGCCGCTGCGCGCGAACTGCTGCCGCAGGAAGTGGAGACGGGCCCTCTCCTCGGCTCGCCGCTCGTCGGTCCACACGGTGATCTCGTCCGGCCCCGTCGCGTCGGCGGGGAACAGCTCGACCACGGCGCGAGCAGTCAGCGAGCCGTCGGCGGTCAGGGTGTCGAGCATCCCGAGGGCGTCGTCGACGAGGCGGCGCGCCTCGATCCCCTGGCGCGGGTCGTCCAGGATCGCCGGCCAGGCACCGCGCAACTCCCAGGCCTGCAGGAACGGAGTCCAGTCGATGTAGGGTCGCAGCGCCTCGAGAGGGATGGGATCGAAGAGGTG
>JAHHMJ010000635.1 GCA_018678395.1 Gemmatimonadota bacterium
GACCTCGGGCAGGCCACTCGAGACCAGACGGTTCGCTACGGCTTCAACGTGAGCCTGCGCGTGCTGGACCGGAGAGCCCTCACCGACCGCTTCAGCGACACCACCACCGAGGACGGCGCCCGTACCCGGGGGCGCGGCGCGTCGTCGATCGACGCTCAGTGGTCGTCGGCGCTGCCCTTCCTGGACGGAATCCGGGGCCAGTACTTCCTGCGATTCAGCCGCAACGTGTCGGACTCGTTCGACGCGACCTTCAACGTCGACGACGACCGGCGTGCGTGGTGGCTCGACCTCGGCCTCGACTTCACCTTCTTCTAGGCGAGGATGCGTCCCTTGGTCCCCTCTTCACTCCAGGTCGCCGCCCGTGCCCGGGATCTCTGCCCTGGCTTGGCGTTGCTCGTGGTCCTCCTCGCCGCCGTCACGGGAGGGGCCTCGCCAGGCCACGCCCAGATCCAGCGGCATCCCACCGGCGTCAACGTCGACGCCATGGGCGCCACCACCGTCTTCATCACCTTCGGCAACCTCGAAGGATACGTCCCCGCCGAGGCGCTATGGTGTGGCGAGCTGATTCCCGCCAGCCCCGACATCGGCGAAAAATGCGATCGGGGCACCCTCTTCGGATCCCTTCCCCTGCGCTTCGCCCAGGGCAGGCCGAGCGGACAGCAAGGCTTCACCGACATCATGTCGATTCCCCCCAGCGTAGCCCGACGCGCGTACCAGGCGGCCCTCGACGGCGACGAGTCCAGCTTCTTCTACGTGCGCCGCTTCGTCGACCCGCAGGGCATTCGGCCGGACCAGTTCGTGAGCGTCACCTGCCGGATGGCCGGCGGGGGCGCGCGAGTGCCCCTGGCTCTTCTCGACGTGCGGCTCGGCTTCGCCACCGACGGGGCCGTCCTGGCGGTTGCTGCCGGTGACGTGCCACCCCCGCTCCAGGCCGAAATTCGCTACAACGGAACCGGTGCCCTCGTGGGGCGCTGGGAGGTGGTCATGCCCGGCGAGGACCCGCCCACCGCCGCCGACCTCCTGACCGAGGCCACCCTTCCCGTCGAACTCCGCGGCACGCAGCGCCGGTACACCGAGCTGGAACGGTTCAACGTCTTTCTGCCGCCGACCGGCGAAATCGTGCTTCCCGGACCGGACGTCCGGACCCTGCCCACCGACCGAAGCGGCATGTACCAGGTCCTGCTCCGGATCGAGGCCAGTGACGACAAGGAAGGCGACTCGGATCTCGCTGCGGCGGGGGCCGGGGCGGGGGTCGTGCCCGCGGGCGCCGTGGCGGGCTTCCCGATTCCTCCCCTCCGCTACTTCGTGGGCGGCGCCGGTACAGTGGGCGTGAGCGGTGCCCGCCTCCGGGCCCTATTCCCGGCCGCAGACTCCCTCGTGACCGGCGGCGAGCCTGTGACCTTCACCTGGACACCGGTCGCCGCGGCCCTCCTGTACCGGGTGGAGGTGCGGGGGGGCGACGGCGCCCGTGTGCTGGCGGCCCTTCTCCGACCCGGTAGCGCCATGTATCGTGCACCCGACTGGCTCCAGGAGCGCGCTGGCGCCGATGTGGTCGAGTGGCGGGTGCAGGCCCTCGGGGTCGGCGGAGCGGTCGCAAGCGAGACCCCGTGGCGTACGCTACGACTCGAGCGCTGACGGGCGCATGATCTCGTTGGAAGCCGGGGCGATGCGGCCGGCGGGGCACTGGTTTCGCGCTCGCCTGCCACGGTCTATCGTGGGCTTGTGGGCTCCTCTCTCCCTCCCGGACCATGACGCCCGGCGATCCCGAACACACCGAGAGCGACGTCAACCGGTTGCTCGCATCGGCGGCTGGGGGCGACTCAGCGGCTTTCGACCAGGTGTTCCGGATCGTCTACGACGAACTCCGGCAACTCGCTCGCCAAGTGAGGAGGGGGCGCGGCGCGGCGACCGTGAACACCACCGCCCTGGTCCACGAGGCCTATCTGCGGCTGCTGCCGTCGCGAACCTTCGCATGGGAGGGCCGGAGCCACTTCATGGGCGTTGCCGCCCGAGCCATGCGTCAGGTCCTGGTGCGGGCCGCAGAGCGGCGCTCCGCCGGCAAGCGGGGTGGGGGGGCGGTGGATCTCTCTCTCGACGACGCGGTGCACGCCCCGCTCCAGGCGCCGGCCGGGTCGATCTCGGCCGAGCAGATCATCGCCCTCGACGCCGCCATCGAGCGGCTCGAGGCGCTCGATCCCCGGCAGGCACGGGTGGTGGAATGCCGGTTCTTCGCAGGGCTGTCGGTCGACGAGACGGCCGCCGCCCTGAACGTGTCGGCGCCCACCGTGAAGCGCGACTGGCGCGCCGCCCGCGCGTGGCTCGCTCGCGCGCTCGACGGGTGAAGGTGACCTCGTGACGGGCCCATCGGGAAGCGCCGCTGCGGAACGCTGGCGGAGGGTTCAGGAGATCTTCCTCGAGGCCGCCGAAAAGCACGGCGCCGAGCGCGAGGCGTTCCTCGTCTCGGCCTGCGGCGACGATGCGGATCTGCGTACGGAGGTCGACGAACTCCTCGCTGCCGACGCCGACGAGGTGCTGCTCGATGCGACCCTCGACGACCTGGCCCTCTTCGTCGACGACGATATCGACGACGGGGACGGCGATCCCGCCCCCGCCGACGGACGCGCCGGTCCCTACCGGATCGTCGAGGAGTTGGGCAGGGGGGGCATGGGCGTCGTCTACCGGGCCGAACGGGTCGACGACCAGTACACGCGCCAGGTGGCCCTCAAGGTGGTGGGAGCGCCGGGTGTGGACCCCGACGAACTGGCCCGCCGCTTCGCCAGGGAGCGCCAGATCCTGGGCGCTCTCGAGCACCCCAACATCGCGCGGCTCTACGACGCGGGTGTGAGCGCCGACGGTCGGAGTTGGCTGGCCATGGAGTTGGTCGTCGGTCAGCCGATCCACCGGTGGTGCGACGCCCGCGCCCTCGACGTCGACGCCCGCCTCGCCGTGTTCGAAAAGGTGGTGGCCGCCGTCGACTACGCCCATCGCAACCTCGTCGTTCACCGCGATCTGAAGCCGTCGAACATCCTGGTCACCGACGACGGCGAGGTGAAGCTCCTGGACTTCGGCATCGCCAAGCTGCTCGACGACGATGGCGGGGTCGCGGGCTCCGGCGACGACGTCCCCCTCACCCGCGCGCATCAACGCGTTCTAACTCCGGAGTACGCCTCTCCCGAACAGATGAAGGGCGGCCGCGTCACCACGGCCTCCGACGTCTATGCTCTGGGGGTGCTGCTCCACGAGCTCCTCACCGGTCGCCGCCCCGATGTCGACCCCGAGAGCCGGGATCTCACCACTCGGCCCAGCGCCGTCGTTGCCCGTGCGCCGTCCCCGACCCCGGCCGCACAGCATGATCCCGTGGCTGCGGCTCACTTGCGGAGCACCACGCCGTCCGGGCTGCGCCGCCGCCTGGAGGGCGATCTCGACACGATCGTCCGGGCCGCGCTCCGAGCCGAACCCGAACTGCGCTTCCCCTCCGCGGCGGCGCTTCTCGACGACCTGGTGCGCTATCGGGAGGGGCGCCCGCTACAGGTCCGGCCGCCATCGGCCACCTACCTCGTCCGGAAGTTCGTGGCACGCAACCGGGTCGCGGTGGTCGCCGTGGCCGTGGTGTTCGCCTCCCTGGTCCTGGGCGCGGCCGTGTCGTGGCGGCAGGCCCGCATCGCCCAGGCGGAGCGCGATGTCGCCCGCTCGGTGAGCCGGTTCCTCGAGGGGCTCTTCCTCGCCGCAGATCCTTTCGCCGGTGAGGAGCGCCTCGATACCCTGCGAGTCGGCGCCATACTCCAGCGAGCCACCGAGCGTCTCGACACCGCGCTGGCCGATCAACCCGAAGTGCGGGCCCGCATGCTCCGGATCCTGGGCAGCGCCTACCAGGGTACCGGCGAGGTGGAGCGCTCCCGTGGGCTGCTGGACCGGGCCATCGCCTCCTACCAGGCACTGGAACGGGGGACGGACCCGGAGGTGCAGCAGGCGCTGGTGGCTCTCGGACGGGTGGAGTTGACGGCCGGAAATCCGACGGCTTCGGTGGACACGTACGCCCGTGCGCTGGACCTCGCCGCCAGGCGGTCCGGCCCCGACTCGCCCGAGGCGGGCGCGATCCGCCTCGAGTTGGCGGGGTCACTCCTGACGCTCGACCGACTCGACGAGGCGGCCGCCGAGTTGGAGCGGGGGCTGGCGGCGGTCAGCGGCGGCGAGTCCCGGCCATCCCCGGCAGAGATGGCCCGCCATCTCAACCTTCTCGGATCGCTCCAGTACCGCCAGGGCCGGGTGGGCGAGGCCATCGAGACTCTGACCGAGGCGCTGGCGACCACCCGGGCGGCGTGGGGTGCCGACCACCCCCAGACCGCCATCCTGGGCCAGAATCTGGGGCTCGCCCTGCACCGGGCGGGGCGCTCGGTCGAGGCCGAGCCGGTAGTGCGGGAGGCACTCGGACGGCTCGAGGCGGCGTTCGGGCCGGACCATCCCCTCGTGGGCGTGACTCTGAAGACGCTGGCCAACACGCTGGAGGCACAGGATCGGTGGGACGAGGCCGAGTCCGTCTACCGGGGGGCCCTGGCCCACTCCCGCCGCACCGCGGGCGAGGCCAGCACCGACGTAGCCAACGCCGCGCACGATCTGGGGCAGGCGCTGGCGAAACGCGACCGCCTGGCTGAGGCCGAGGCGCTCCTCGAGGAGTCCCTGGCCGTCGAACGTGCCGTCTCGGGGCCCAACGCGCCGGCCGCCGGCGTGGTGGGAGCGGCGTTGGCCGGAGTGCGGCGGCGTATGGGGAATCCCGTGGCCGCCGAAGCCGGTTTCCGTGATGCGCTGGCGATTCTCGAGGGCGCCCTCCCCCCCACC
>JAHHMJ010000240.1 GCA_018678395.1 Gemmatimonadota bacterium
GGGCTGGTCTTCCAGGGTCCGCCCGGACGGAGCGCTTCGGTGCGGGCGCTGCAGGCGTCGGCCGGCCTGATCTTCGACGTGCTGGTCCGCTGGGACCCCGACAACCTCCTGCTCGAGCAGGCCCACCGCGAGGTGCTCGAGACCGAGCTCGAGGTCCGCCGCCTTCGCGACGGTCTGGAGCGCATGAGCGATCTGGAGCCGATGTGGACCCATCCGCCCCGGCTGACGCCGCTGGCGTTTCCGATCTGGGCCGAACGCATGCAGGCGCAGGTCAGTACGGAATCCTGGGTCGATCGCGTGCGCCGCATGGCCGGCCGACTCGAGCGCGCCGCCGGGGAACCGTCGTGAGGAGCGCCGCGGCCGGAACGCTCGACGTCGTGCTCGACCGCGTCGCCCTGCGCCTCGATGCGCGCGGGGGGGTCGTGGATTCGAAGCGCCGGGTCGGCTTCGTGAGCGACCTTCATCTCGGCAAGACCACGCACTTCCGCCGTCGCGGCCTCGCGGTCCCGGAGGGAGACGAACGCCGCGACCTGGGGCGACTGGCGGCGTTCGTCCGAGCGCACGAACTGGACCGTCTGGTCGTGCTCGGTGACCTCGTGCACACGGCTTCGGGCCTGGTGGACGAGGTGGAGGAGCGGTTCGCTGCGTGGATCGACGACCATCCGGGGCTCGCGGTGCGACTGGTCCTCGGCAACCACGACCGCGGCGCCGGAGCGCTCCCACGCGCCTGGCGGGTAGACATCGTCGACGGTCCGATCGTCGACGGAGCGCTCACCCTGTGTCACGAGCCCCCCGACCGTGGGATCGACACGGCCGGTCTCACCCTGGCGGGTCACCTGCATCCGACCGTGACCCTGGGCTCGTCGGGGCGCGGAGCCCGACTGCGCGCCCGCTGCTTCTGGTATCGGCGGGGCGTGTTGGTGCTTCCCGCCTTCGGGACCTTCACGGGAGGGCATCGCATTCGGGCCAGGGCAGGGGACCGGCTCTTCGTCATTCCGCCCCCCACCGAGTCCGGGCCGCCCGCGGCATCCGGCTCGCCCGTGCCTCCGGAAGTACTGGAGATCGATCCCGAGGCGACCTGAGGTTCGGGACCGGGTCTCCAGTGGACCCGCGCGCCTCACTCGGAGGCGATCAGGCCGGGCAGGGGCGGCAGATCTACGATCTCGCCGACCTCGGTGAGATCGGGGTAGGCCACCCCCGCGTCTCGACATCGTCGAGCCAGGTCGGGATAGGCCCACTCGAAGCGCAGCGCCCGATACCGCTCCGGCGCGAGGCGCGGACGATCGTAGAACCCGGCCTGATCGCGCTGCCGCTCGGCCTCGTACAGCAGCAGCGCGGTGGCCACGCTCACGTTGAGGGACTGCACCATGCCCCGCATGGGGACCACCACGGTGCGATCGACCTGCGCGAGGGCCGCGGCGGACAGACCCTCCAGCTCCGTCCCGACGACGAACGCGGTCGGCGCGGTGTAGTCCAGCGCGCGGAAGTCGACCGCGGCCGGATCGGGATGCGCCGCGACCGTCCGGAACCCCTCGTCCCTCAGCAGCGCGAGTGCCGCCTCCGTGGAGAGGTGCGACCGCACGGGCACCCATTTGGACGACCCGGCCGAGGTGTCGCGGTGAAGTTCCGTCTCCGCGCCGGCCGGCACCGCATGGACTTCGAGCACGCCCACCGCGTCGCAGCTGCGGGCGACCGCCGAGAGATTGTGCGGTTTGTGCACCCGATCCATCAGTACCGTCAGATCGGGCTGGCGCCGGGACAGCACCGCCTCGATACGGGCGAACCGCTCCGGCGTCACGCGACCTCGTGGAGCCCGGGAATCCCTGCCTCGGCGTCATCGACCACGGCGTCGACCAGATCGTCGAAGATGAACCGATGCGCGGGGTACGCACCGTACCAGTAGAGCGCACCGGGAACGCCGAAGGGAACGAACGAGGCCGTCTGGATCAGGCGGGTGCCCCGGTCCTCGGGAATCGCTTCCCACTGCAGCCACGCACGACCGGGAACCTTCATCTCGGCGCGCAGGCGCAGCAGCTCCGGTGCGCGCGCCTCTTCGACCCGCCAGAAGTCGACGGCTTCGCCCTGCTCCAGATCGACCGGGTGCCGCCGACCGCGCCGCAAGCCCGGCCCGCCCACGAGCTGGTCGACGAACCCGCGCAGGCGCCAGAGGGGTCCCCAGACTCGCCAACCCCGGCGGCCACCGAGGGAGGCGAAGGAGCGGTAGACCTGCTCGGGCGCCGCCTTCACCCAGCGGGTGCGGATCTCCTGTGCCATCCCCTCCCGGTCTTCGAACCGATACGCGGGTGCGGAGCCGAGGGCCCCGCTCCAGCGCGTCATGACCTGACCCTCGTCCACGCGTTGCAGCGCGAGGCGCACCGCCTCCCGGTACGTCATGGGTTCGTTGTCCGGAAACAGCTCCTGAGCCCGCGTGGTGTCCGCCAGCACCGGGTGCACGATCCCCTCCACGAGGGGAATGGCCACGGCTTTCGTGATCGGAGTGACGAGCCCGACCCATCGTCCCGCGAGACTCGGCGCGAGGATGGGCACCGGCACGATCAGTCGCTTCAGACCGCGCACCTCCGCGTACTGCAGCATCATATCGCGGAAGCTGAGCCGATCGGCGCCGATCTCGACGATCCCGGTCGCACCCTCGCGCTCGACTCCCTCGCACAGGTAGACGAGCACGCTGCGAACCCCGACGGGCTGCACCCGATTCCGGATCCAGCGGGGTGCGATCATGGCCGGCAGCCGCTCGGTCAGGTAGCGCACCATCTCGAACGAAGCCGAACCGGAACCGATCACCGGACCGGCCCTGAATTCGAGCGTCGGTGTGCCGGCCCGGAGAATCTCGCCGACCTCGGCCCTCGAGGAGAGGTGCCGAGACCGTGCCTCGTCCACTTCGGGCAGCAATCCTCCCAGGTAGACCGTCTTGCGTAGCGTCGGGCATTCCGCGGCCGCGGCGACGAAGGTGTGGGCCCACTGCCGGTCGGTCGCCGCGAAGTCTTCGCTGTGCCCCATCGCGTGCACGAGGTAGAAGGCGGCGTCCATGCCCTCCAGCGCCGCCCGGACGGAGGCCGGGTCGCTCATGTCGCCCCGGAATACCTCGACCTGATCACCCCAGGGCCGGTTCGATACCCGGGCGGGATCGCGAACGAAGACCCGGACGTCGTGGCCGCGACGCAGCAGGCGCGGAACGAGGCGCCCACCGACGTAGCCGGTGGCGCCGGTGACCAGAATCTGCATTATTCTCGTGGTTCGGGACCCATCCAGTACGATCGAGGCCGCCTCATGATCCGTCGCACCCTCCCGCTGCTCCTTGTCGCCCTCACGGGCGTCGCCGGTTGCGACCGGACCACCTCGCTCTCCATCACCCCGGAACTCGACGCGCAAACCTCGTTCGAGTCCGGCCTGGACGGGTGGGTCGGCGACCGCTCGGCGGGGGCGACGTCGGCGGCGGCCGTCACGGCCGGCGAGGCGTCCGAGGGGTCCAACTACCTCCGGGTGGATCTGACCGGGGGCGACGACGTGATCTGGGTGGAACGCGTCTTCACGCTCCAGCCCTCGGCGTCCTACAGCGTGACGATCTCGGCCGATCTGCGGGCGTTCTCGGGCTCGGCGGACGTGCGGGTCTTCGCCGGGGCGGTCGATCCCGACGGTACGGGCTTCGCTTCGGAAGGGCCCGCCCCCGGATCGTGGACGCGGACCCTCGCTCCACGCCCGTTCACCACGGACGCGCAGGGGCGCGTGTGGGTGGCGATCGGTTTCGCCGGCACGGGTCAGACCGGTGCCTCCGGGATCGACGACCTCGGCGCCGCCTTCCTGCGCACCGGTTCCTGAACGAACGGCGCTCCTCGCCGGCGGACGCGTCGGTCCACGGCCCCGTCAGCCCGCGGTTTCGAGACGTTCCGACAGCTGGTCGATCAACGCGCTCGCCGACCCCTCGCGGCCGCCCGTCAGCTCTTCCAGCGACCCGACGCCGACCAGCGCGGCGGCGGCGTCCTCGGCCAGGCCGAGCTTCTCGATGAGATTGTCCACGTAGCGACGCTGCTTCGCGGACGGCGGCCGGCGCTCGTCGTAGATCGCCTGTAGCGCGTCGATGACCTCGCTCGCGGCCGTGGTCGTCCGCAGCCCCTCCGGCCCCTCGGGTCCGACCGCCTCGGCGAGCGTCGCCTCGTCCAGATCGAGATCTTCGAGCAGTCGCCCGATGTACTCCAGCTGGCGCTCGGTGGGGGACGGAGCAACGCCGGCCTCGCGGAGGGACCCGGCGAGGTCCTGAGCCTCCGCCCACGAGAGGGATTCCACCTCGTCGGGCTCCACCGGACGGGGCTCCGGAGCATTGGCCAGCAGACGGCGCAGCACGTCCTGCTGCTGAAGTGTGCTGCCGCCGCTCTGCTTCCGCTCGCGCGCCTCCTCGTGGAGGTCACGGATCAGATCCCGCCAACGCTCCCACGTCTCGGGGGCATCCAGCGTGCCCGAGGCCAGCTCGTCGAGGCGCTCTTCCATCCGGGCGGTGAACTCGGGGCTGAACAGCTCGAGCCCGTCGTCGTGGTTCCGGGCGTAGAGCGGAGCGGCCCGCATCCAGATGGCCCGACCCGGCTCGGTGGGCGCGAGGGCCCCGTCTTCGGGCGCCACGTACCCGCGCTCCTCGAGCTTCTCCACCGTCCGCGCATAGGTGGATGGCCGGCCGATTCCCGCATCCTTCATGGCCTTGATGAGCGTGTGCGGGCGGTAGCGGGACGGGGGGCGCGTCTCGTCTTCGATGAGGGTCGGGTTGGTCCCGTCCTCGTCGGGAGCGTCCAGCGTCCAGATGGCGTCGGCCTCGAGCGCGATCGCCGGGGGCGCCGTCGGGCGCGGAGCGAGGAACTCCTGATAGGCCGCCTCCCACCCGGCGAAGGTCCGCCAGGACACGCTGCCCGTCAGGGGCCGATCCAGCTCCGCGCAGGCTGCACGGATGCGCCGCGACGCCGTCTGCGACGGAGCCATCTGGCTGGCCAGGGTCTGCGCCCGCACGAGTCGGTAGAGCCGCCGCGCATCGTCGTCGTCGAGCGGGGCTTCGTCGACCTCGAGTCGGGTCGGGCGAATGGCCTCGTGCGCGTCCTGAACCGGCCCACCGGCCGAGGACGCACCGGCACTCGACGGTCCCAGGTGATCTTCACCCCAGACCTCGCCGATGATCGCGCGCGCTTTCGCGACGGCGGACTCCGCGAGACGGGTCGAGTCGGTGCGGATGTAGGTGATGTGCCCGGCCTCGTACAGCTGCGACGCCAGTGCCGAGGTCTTGCGGGGCGACCACGAGAACCGTGAGCCGGCCGCCTGCAGCAGCGCGTCGGTCGAGAAGGGTGCGGCCGGCCGGCGCGAGCTCTTCCCCGGCCGA
>JAHHMJ010000169.1 GCA_018678395.1 Gemmatimonadota bacterium
GTGCCGACCCACACCACCGCCGTGTCACGCGGATGAACCGCGACGTCGCCGACCGAGTGCGTCCCCTGGTCGCCGAAGACGTCCGCATAGGTGACGCCCCCGTCGATGGTCTTCCAGATACCCCCCGTCGACGAGGCCACGTAGAAGACCGGGCCGCTGCCGACCACCGCCAGATCGACGATCCGGCCGCTCATGACGGCGGGGCCGATGAAGCGGGGCGCCATGCCGTCGAGGGCCTCGCCGGTGAGTGCCGGCGCGGCGTCCTGTGCGTGGAGCGGACCTGCCGGAAGTGCGGCGAGGGTCACGCCGAGAAGGGCGATCGGAGCGAGCGGAAAGCGCATGGCATTCGCGGTCGTGGGTGGGCGCAGGAACGCGACGCTCGGTGGCCGCGCGACGCGAAGATGCTCGGTGGCGGGCACGGTGGGCAAGGCGAGACGCCGTCCGAGTGGCGTGCGTATCGCCGCTTCGGCATGCTGGGGGGATGACTGCCCTCGGCTCCCTCCTCGGCGTGCTCGTCGGACTCAGCCTCGGCATGCTGGGCGGAGGGGGATCCGTCCTCACCGTCCCGATCTTCGTCTACGTGCTCGGGTTCGAGGCGAAAGTGGCGATCGCGGGGAGCTTGGCGGTAGTCGGCGTGGTGAGCCTGGTGGGGGCCGGCCGGCACGCGCGGGCGGGGAACGTCGAGGCGCGAACGGCGCTCGTCTTCGCGCCCCTCGCGATGGGCGGCGCTTTCGCCGGAGCGCGCACGGCGACGCTTCTTGCGGACTGGATTCAGCTCGTCCTCTTCGCCACCGTGATGCTGGCGGCGGCCGGACTCATGCTGCGCCCGCGCGGACCCTCCCGTCTCGCTCGCGAACGCCCGCCCGCCGCTCCCTGGCTCGTGGGGATGGCGGCCGTCGGCGTCGGAGTCCTCACGGGGCTGGTCGGCGTCGGTGGGGGCTTCCTGATCGTCCCGGCACTCGTGCTGCTCCTGCAGGTGCCGATCAAGCGGGCCGTGGGCACCTCGCTGCTGATCATCGCCTTCAACGCCGCCGCGGGCTTCGCCGGATACCTCGGGCAGGTGACGCTGCCCGTGCCGCTGCTCGTGGGCTTCGGGGCTGCCGCGGTCGCCGGAGTGCTGGTGGGGGCGCAGTTGGCTGCGCACGTACCCAGCCGGATGCTGCGGCGCGGCTTCGCCGTATTCCTGATCGTGGTCGCGGTGTGGATGCTGGCGCAGAACCTGTGAGCCGGTGGCGGGTGCGGCTCCGCCCTAGATCCCCCCCAGGATCCGCGATAGCAGCCGTGCGAATTCCAGGGATTGCACGGCCTCACCGATCGCGTGCGATCGGCCCGCCTCTCCGGCGTGCGCGAACCGGCCGGTGATGGTCACCCGCGGCGGCATGTCGGGCCATTGCCCCGACAGCCGTTCCGCGAGGCCGAGCGTCTCCGTGTACGGAATCAGGTCGTCGCTCCGCCCGTGCAGCAGGTGCACGGGGACCGGCGGTGCGGGGAGGTCGGGCCAGGGGTCGGCGAGGGGCTCGACCCGCACTGCGGCCGTCGCCACGTGCTCCGCCCACCACGCTCCCTCCTCGTCGTCCATCAGGGGATCGTCGCGCGCCGGGGGCGCGACCCGCGCGAAGAACTCCCGGTCCCGTCCGGTCAGCGTCGCCGCGAGTTCGTCCTTGATCTCGTCGTGGACCGGGTCCCATGCGGGTACCTGACGCTCGCCGGTGATGCGGGTGAGTTCACGCAACGCCTCACAGAGCTGCTCCGCGTCCTCCCAGCCGGGGACGTAGCGGAGGAAGTTGGCGAGCGCGATCCAGCGTCCGTACGGGTCGGGGCGGCGGCGGAGGGTCTCGCCGCGCCATGCGTGGGCACCGGTGAAGAGGAACCGGAAGGTCCGCTCCAGATCGCCGTAACCGCCGAAGCCTGCGACGATCCCGAGCCGACCGGCGAGCGTCGGGTCCGCTGCCGCCGCCACGGCCTGCGGGGCCCCGAACGAGAACCCCATCAGCCCGGTGCGGGAGCCGCTGAACCCGAGACGTTCTTCGAGCGCGTCCAGCGCGGCGGCGACCGTGGGGAGAGTACGGGACGGGGCCAGCTCGAGCTCGATCCACTCGGGCACCTCGGGCACGAGCACGGCCGAGCCCGACTCGGCCAGCGCGCGAGCGAAGCGGAGCAGGGAAGGGTGGGCGCGCCCCGGGCGGGTGATGCCGTGGAGGACGACCCAGGCGGTCTCGGGTTCGCGCCCCCGCGGCAAGAAGAGTGAGGCCGGGACCGAGCGGTCCCCACGCGCGATCGCGAACTCCGATTCGCGCACCGGATCGCCCGCTCGCCCCCATTGGCGAACGAACCGGAAGGTGCGGAGCAGGGCGGGGGGTCGAATCACGAACTCCGAGGCGTCGGGGGGCCTAATGGTAACCTCATGCGCGCGACGGATCCCACCGCCCGCGCGCGACGATGGTGCACCGCACCCTTCTGCTGGAGGATCTCCAGCTGCTTCAGAACCGTCGCTTAGCTGCCGCAAACCCCCTCCCCTCACGCGGAAGGGGAGTCTTCCCTACACGCACCTCCTCATTCGTCCCCATGGCCTCGCGATGCGCACCGGATCTATGCTCGAATGGAGCACTGTCCCACCCCCTCCGGGAGGCCGCCGATGGTGACGCAGCGCGCGCAGGTGATCCGTGAAGGACTGGTCGCCGGACTACTCGGCTACATTGCCGTGGCCGCAGTCTTCGTGATCCTGAACGTGGCCCAGGGACTCTCGCCCGTGCACACGCCGCACGTCCTCGGCGAAGCCCTGCTCGGCGGGTGGATGGATCCGCTCGAGGCGTGGACGGCCGTGATCGCCTTCAACGGCGTCCACCTTCTGGCCACGCTCCTGCTGGGCATCGCGGCCGCCTTCCTGGCCGCGCGCGCGGAGCTGGATCACGGCCTCGCGATGGGGCTCGTTTTCTTCGTTCTGGCGATCGGCGGCTTCGTCCCGATCTTCTTCGGTGCGATCACCGTCGAGTTCCTGCATGCGCTGCAGTGGTCCGAGGTGCTGATCGGCTCCGTCGCGGGTGCCGTGGGGACGCTGGGGTATCTGGCGTGGGCGCATCGCGCGCTCGTGCTCGATCTCTTCGAAGAAGCCGAAGTATGAACGGGCCCGCACGGCGCGGAACCGCGCCGGGCTCGCGGGGTGCTACCGCACCATGGCGCAATCCACCTCGCCGCTATCTCGTGACGAACTCGTCCGATACGCCCGACATCTCGCCCTCGGCGAGGTGGGAGTGGAGGGACAGGCGCGTCTCAAGGAAGCCCGGGTCCTGCTGGTGGGCGCAGGAGGGCTGGGATCCCCTGCGGCCCTCTACCTGGGCGCTGCCGGAGTCGGGACCCTCGGGGTCGTAGACGCCGACGCGGTCGACGCGACCAATCTCCAGCGACAGATCCTCCATGGGTCGGCCGACCTCGGCCGGCCCAAGGTCGTTTCGGCGGCCGATCGGCTCCGAGATCTGAATCCCCACATCGAGGTGTGGACCCACGCCGTGCGGCTCGATCGGGACAACGCCCTCGACGTGCTCGCCGACTACGACCTCGTCGTCGACGGCTCGGACAACTTCCCGACCCGCTACCTGGTCAACGATGCCTGCGTTCTGCGCGGCATTCCGTTCGTGTACGGCGCGATCCTGCGTTGGGACGGGCAGGTGTCGCTCTTCGCCACCCCCGACGGGCCCTGCTACCGGTGCCTGTTCCGCGAGCCGCCCCCGGCCGGGCTGGTGCCGTCGTGTGCCGACGCAGGCGTCTTCGGCGCGCTTCCCGGGGTGGTGGGGTCCATGCAGGCGATCGAGGCGCTCAAGTGGATTCTCGGGGTGGGTGAGGGGCTCGCGGGCCGTCTGCTGCTCTTCGACGCGCTCGCGGCTTCGTGGCGCGAGGTGACCGTGCCCCGAGCCACCGACTGCCCGGCCTGCGGCGACGCACCCACCATCACCGAGTTGATCGACTACGATTGGTTCTGCGGAGTCGACGCCGACGGGCTTCCGCTCGCCGACCCCGATATCGACGCCGATACCGACGTGTCCCCGGGGCCGCTGCCCCGCGAGGTCGATGCGGCCGACCTCGCCCGCCGGCTGGCCCGCGCCGAGCCGCCGTTGGTGGTCGACGTACGAGAGGGGTGGGAGTGGGAGGCGGGCCACCTCGGCGACAGCATGCACCTGCCCCTCGGCGAACTCGCGGACGGTCATGACGGTCTGCCGCGAGACCGACCGCTCGTCTTGGTGTGCTCGGTGGGCGCTCGCAGTGCCGGTGCCGCGGCCCACCTGCGCGCGGCCGGCTTCAACGATGTCGCGCACCTGCGCGGCGGACTCATGACGTGGGTCCGAGAGATCGATTCCTCCCTGACGGTCCTGTGACGATGAGCACATCCGGATCCACACCCATCCCTCGCGTCGTGGTCGTGGGCGCGGGCTTCGCCGGACTCTGGGCGGCGCAGGGTCTGCGGCACGAGATCCTCGACCTCACCCTGCTCGACCGGAACAACTTCCACACGTTCTACCCGCTGCTCTATCAGGTCGCCGCGGCGGAGTTGGGGCCGACGGACATCGCCTACCCGGTGCGCTCGATTCTGCGCGAAGGGTGCGTGCGTTTCCGCATGGCCGAGGTGCAGGGGCTGGACCTCGATGCCCGACGGGTCGACACGAGCGAGGGGCCGATCCCCTACGACGTGCTGGTCCTCGCCATGGGCAGCGTGCCGGCCTACTTCGGGGTGGAGGGCGCCGAGGAGTACGCCTACCCGCTCCGCGACATGGACCATGCGCTGCCCCTGCGGCGCGAAGTCCTGTCCCGCTTCGAGCAGGCGTCCTTCGAGCCGGACCCCGAGCGGCGCCGCGCGCTGTTGACCTTCGTGATCGTCGGCGGTGGGCCGACCGGCGTCGAGTACGCAGGGGCGCTGGCCGAGCTCGTGCACGGCCCCCTCCTCAAGGACTACCCGATCATCCCCCAGGACGAGGTCCGGATCCTGCTGCTCGAGGGGTCGGATCGGGTGCTGGGCGGGATGGATGAGAGCCTGGGCCGCTACGCGATCGAGCGGTTGCGCCTACGTCGCGTCGAGGTGCGCCTGGGGGTGTTCGTGACGCGTATCCGGAAGGACGCCGTCGAACTCGCCGACGGATCCGAGATCCACAGCGACACCGTGGTGTGGACGGCCGGCATCCAGGGCGACCCCGTAGTGCAGAGCTGGGGGTTGGAGACCGGGGATCTCGGGCGGGTCGTCGTCGAGAAGAGCCTGCAGGTGCCGGGCCGCCCCGAGGTGTTCGTCGCGGGCGACCTGGCTCGCGCCGTCGACGGTGCGGGCGAGCCCCTCGCCCAGGTCGCCCCGGTCGCGGTCCAGCAGGGCCAGCATCTGGTCGAGGCCATCAAGGCCGTGGTCGCGGGGCAGCCGGTCCCCGAATTCGAATACGAGGATCCCGGGATGCTCGCCGTGATCGGCCGTAATCACGCGGTCGCGCAGGTCTTCGGGGGACGGTTCAAGGGGTTCCCGGCCTGGGTGCTGTGGGCCCTGGTCCACGTCGCGAAGCTCGTGGGCTTCCGCAATCGGATACTGGTGCTCGTGAACTGGGCGTGGAACTACATCTTCTACGAGCGTTCCGTGCGACTCATCCTGCCGGCCGAAAAGGACCGTCTCGCACCCGTGGGGCCCGCCGGCACCTCGGACGCCGGCACCTCGGACGCCGGCACCTCGGAGGACGCCCCGGATTCGGCGGACGTCGTCGTCGATGCCGTCGACGTTGCCGTGGGAGGGGCGATTTCGCCGCACGGCGACGACGCTCCGGACGCCTAGGGCACCACCAAAGACGACCGATCCCGCCGGCGTCTCAACATTCGGGCTCGCCGGTTCGTCTTCATTGTCGATAGGTTGCCCGCTCGAATGCCCGTGAAGGGCACTCGAACCCATCCCACCCGCTTCTCCCGACCCGAGAGCGCGATGAATCTGCGTTTCCGCACCCTGCTTCCGCTTCTGGCTCTCCTGCCCATGGCCGCTCCGGCCTCGGCGCAGTCCTCCATGACCCTCGACGAAGATTGGATGGAGGCCTTCGAATGGCGCGAGATCGGACCGGCGAACATGTCGGGCCGCGTCACCGACGTCGAAGGCCTGCCGAGCCCGTCGAAGACGTTCTACGTGGCGGCGGCCGCAGGCGGCATCTGGAAGACCACCAACAACGGGACCACCTTCCAGCCGCTCTTCCAGGACGAGCGGGTCGTGGCCCTCGGCGACCTCGCCATCGCGCCGAGCGACACGCTCCAGATCTGGGCGGGCACGGGCGAAGAGGACTCGCGTAACTCCATCTCTCCCGGAGGCGGCATCTACAAGTCCGTCGATGGGGGAATCACGTGGGAGTTGAAGGGGCTCGAGGGCACCGAGCACATCGGTCGCATCCTCGTGCACCCGACGGATCCGAACACCGTCTTGGTGGCCGCGCTCGGCCCCCTCTGGCGTGAAGGCGGCGACCGTGGGCTCTACAAGACCACCGACGGTGGGGACACCTGGCGGCAGGTCGCGTCGGTCAGCGACCGCGCGGGCTTCGTCGACCTCACCATGCATCCGGACGACCCGAACGTGCTGATGGCGACCAGCTGGGAGCGCATTCGCGGGCCGTACTTCCTGCAGTCCGGGGGACCCGGCAGCGGCATCTGGCGCAGCACGGACGCCGGTGAGACGTGGGCCGAGGTCACCGGCGCCGGGCTGCCCGAGACCGAGATGGGCCGGATCGGGATCGACTACGCGCCCAGCGACGGCGACGTGGTCTACGCCCTGATCGAGGCCGCCGCGCCCGCCGAGGGTGAGGACCGGCTGTCCGGGCTCTATCGCTCGGACGACGGCGGCACGACCTGGGAGCGCAGGAACGCCTACAACTCGCGGCCCTTCTACTACTCGCAGGTCGCGGTCGACCCCGCCGACGCCGATCGCGTCTACTTCTCGACCTTCGAGTTCTCGACCGACGGCGGCGCGACGCACGCGCCCGCGGGCCGCGAGGTCCACGTCGATTTCCACGCCTACTGGATCGACCCGGCCGACCCCGATCGCATGGTGGTCGGCAACGACGGCGGCATCGCCATCAGCTTCGATCGGGGTGGGAACTACTGGTTCCCGAACCACATGGGGGCGATGGGCCAGTTCTACAACATCAGCGTCGACATGGGCACGCCGTACCGGGTGTGCGGTGGCCTCCAGGACAACTACAGCTGGTGCGGACCGTCTCGGAAGACGAACGGGGCGATCACCAACCACGACTGGTTCCGGGTGAGCGGCGGCGACGGGTTCGGCACGCAGCAGGATCCTCGTGATCCCGACATCGTCTACTCGACGTCGCAGGGCGGCAACATGGGTCGCTCGAACCTCGCCACGGGGGAGCGCACCTCGCTCGGACGGCCGAACTGGCGGAATGCGTACCGGGTGATTCAGGACTCGATCGCCGTACTGTGGCCGGATTCGACGCAGCCGATGCCGTCGCAGCACCGCACCCGCATCCAGGCACTGCAGGCCCGGGCATCGGCCGACTCGACGGCGCTCGACATGCGCTACAACTGGAACACCCCGTTCTTCCTGTCGCCGCACGATCCCGACGTCGTGTACGCGGCCGGCAACCGGGTCCTCAAGTCCACCGATCGGGGTGACAACCTGATCCCGATCTCTCCGGACTTGAGCCGCGCCGACGCCGACAAGATCGAGATCAGCACGACGACCACGGGAGGCGTCACCCCGGACGTCACGGGTGCCGAGGTCTTCGCCACGGTCGTCTCGCTCAACGAGTCGCCGGTTCGCGCCGGGCTGCTCTACGCCGGTACGGACGACGGCAACGTCTGGATGTCGCCCGACGACGGCGGTCAGTGGCTCGACCTCACCGACCGGTTCGACGGTCAGGTGCCGGACGGGACCTACGTCAGCCGGATCGAGCCGTCGCACCACGACGCCGACCGGGTCTACATCAGCTTCGACAACCACCGGCGTGGTGACTTCACGCCGTACGTGTTCGTCAGCGATGACGGGGGCGAGAGCTTCCGTTCGATCGCCTCCGACCTGCCCACCGGCAAGCCGGACTTCGTGCACGTCGTCCGCGAGGATCTGGTCAACCCCAACCTGCTGTTCGTGGGGACCGACGTCGGGCTCTACGCCTCGCTCGATCGTGGAGGCGCCTGGCAGCGCTTCATGAACGGGTTCCCGACGGTGCCGGTGCACGATCTCGTGATCCATCCCCGTGACGGTGAACTGGTCGCCGGTACGCACGGACGCTCGATCTGGATAACCGACATCCGGCCGCTCCAGCAGCTCGACGGCGTCATGATGGCCTCGGACGCCTACCTGTTCGCGCCTCGGCCGGCCCATCACATCGGCATGCGGGCGACGGGCGGAGAGTTCACGGCCCAGGCCTACTGGGAGTCCGGCAGCCCCGCGAACGGCGCCAAGATCCAGTACTGGATCGGCGACGACGTCGACGGAGACGTGTCGATCGAGATCCACGACGTGGCCGGAAACGTCATGCGAACGCTGGACGGACAGAACCGACCCGGCATCCACGACGTGAACTGGAACCTGCGCGGGGAGAGCATGGCGCTGCCCCTGTCGCCCTCCGAGCGCCGGGACAGCATCGCCACCGCCACGCGTCTCGCAGCCGTCGCCGACTCCCTCGAGGGTGAGGGGCACGACCGCGAGGACATCGATCGCGTCGTGGAGCGGCTCAGCGCGAGCTCAGGTGGCTTCGGTGGTTTCGGAGGCTTCGGCGGTGGTGGCGGGAGCGTCGGCATCGCCGACTTCCAGGAGCGCCCCGCGGAGGGCAACGCCCGCTCGACCCTGCCCGAGGCCGGGGAGGACGAGGACGAGCCCAACCTGCAGCAGATCATCACGCAGGCCGTCCGGGGGGAGCAGCCGCGTCGCCGGCGCTTCGGCGGTGGTGCCGGGCTCTTCTCACGGCGGACGCAGGCCGCACCGGTGGCCCAGCCCGGAATCTACACCGTGGTGCTGCGTGTCGGTGACGCCGAGTATCGCCAGCCGCTGTCGGTGGCGCTGGGCAGCTCGGCGCCGGACGTGATCCGCTGAGAGCGGGGCCGGGTTCGCCCGGCCCAGGTCGGCAGGGTGAGGCCGGGTGTCCCTCCGGGGGCGTCCGGCCTCGCTCGTCAGCGGGACAGCGCGGCCGCCGCCTCGGTTGTTCCGAGCCCGCGCGACATCGCGGGCGGCATCAGAAGCTCGCGAGTTCCTCGATGACGGCGCGCACGTCGTCGACCTGCGGAAGGATGGCCTGCTCGAGAACGGGCGCGTAGGCGACCCAGACGTCCTTCGAAGCCACCCGCTTCACGGGGGCATCCAGCCAGGGGAAGAGCTCGTCGGCGATGCGGGCGGCCACCTCGGCTCCGAGGCCGAACGAGAGCGCATCCTCGTGGACGACCGCGACCTTGTTGGTCTTCTTCACCGACTCGGCGATGGTGTCCATGTCGAGCGGACTCAGCGTGCGCAGGTCGATGATCTCGGTCGAGATGCCGTGCTCGGCCTCGGCCTGTTTGGCCGCGTCCTGGGATCGCTTCACGAGCGCGCCGCAGGTCACGAGCGTCAGATCCGTTCCCGGCCGGACCACGTTCGCCCTGCCGAACGGGATCATGTACTCCGAGCCCGGGTTCCGCCCCTTGTTGTAGACCTGCCGATACAGGTGCTTGTGCTCGAGGAAGATGACCGGGTCGTCGCAACGGATCGCGGTGCGAAGGAGGCCGTTCGCGTCTTCAGCGTTCGACGGGATCACCACCCGGAGGCCGGGGGTGTGGGTGAAGAGCGTGGCACCGGTCTGCGAGTGGTAGATCGCGCCGCCCTTCAGATACCCGCCGTAGGTCGTCCGAATGACCACGGGGCAGGAGAACGTCCCGTTCGAGCGGTAGCGCATCGTCGCCAACTCGTTCCGGATCTGGTGGAACGCCGGCCAGATGTAGTCGAAGAACTGGATCTCGACGACGGGGCGCATGCCCCGCAGCGCCATGCCGATCGCGCGACCGACGATGTTGGCCTCGGCAAGCGGCGAGTTGTAGACCCGGTCGCCGCCGAATCGCTGCTGCAGGCCGTGGGTGACCTTGAACACCCCGCCCTTGCCCTTCACCTGCTCCAGTGCGCCTTCCCGCGAGGCGTCCGCGACATCCTCGCCGAACACGACGATGCGCGGATCGCGCTCCATCTCATCGCGCATGCAGGCGTTGAGGAGGTCGACCATCGTCAGCTTGCGATCCTCCTCGAAATGCGGGGCGTCTTCGGTGTCGAAGGCGTCGCTGGTCGCAGGCGCGTCGTGCGAGTACAGATGGTCCATCGCCGTCTCGGGATCCGGCTGGGGATGCTCGAGCGCCTGGTCCGACGCATCGGCCACCGCCTGGCGGATGGACTCCTCCATCGCGTCCAGCGCCTCCTCCGACTCGAGGCCGAGCTCGAGGATCCGGCTGCGCGTCCGCGTGAGGCAGTCCCGCTCGGCCTGCGCTTCGAGCTCAGCGGCCGGCCGGTACATCCGCTCGTCGTCGGACAGCGAGTGCGAATAGGGACGCGTGCAGTGCGCATGGAGCAGCGCCGGGCCCTTCCGCTCCCTGCAGTGACGGACGAGCTCTCCCGCCACGCGGTGGACGTCGACCGGGTCGGTCCCGTCACACTCCGCGATGCGAAGGCTCGGGAAGCCCGTCAGGAGCTTCGAGATGCTGCCCCCGGCCGTCTGGACCTCGACCGGTACGGAGATCGCGTACTCGTTGTCCTCGACCACGAACAGCACCGGTAGACCGAGGTTGCAGGCCGAGTTGAGCGCCTCCCAGAACTCCCCCTCCGAGGTGGTGCCGTCGCCCGTCGTGCAGATGACGATCTCGTCATCGGCGAAGGACGAGAGATGATCCCGGAGTCCCTCCAGTCGCGTCGCCCGCAGCCCCGCCTCGGCTGCGCCGACGGCCTGCAGGAACTGCGTGCCGGTCGGCGACGAGGTGTTGGCGATGTTGTAGCGGACATCGCCGAAGTGCGCCGGCATCTGGCGGCCACCGGAAGCCGGGTCGGCCGCGGCACCGACCGCCTGGAGCAGATGGTCCAGCGGAGTCTGCCCCAGCGCCAGCGCGAGCGCGCGATCACGGTAGTAGACGAAGAACCAGTCCTTCGCGGGGTCGACATGGCTCGACAGTCCGACGCCGATGGCCTCGTGCCCCGCGCCTGAGATCTGGAAGAAGATCTTGTTCTGCCGTTTGAGCGCGATCTCGCGGTCGTCGATGAACCGGGAGAGCAGCATCGTGCGGTAGAAGTCGATCAACTGCCCACCGGTCAGTCCGGCGAGGTCGTCTCGGGGCTGGTCGAGGGCGACGGCGTCGTGCGTCTCGGTTCCCATGCGGTCGGGGTGCGAGGGCGGCGGAGGACCGGGTTCGGAGGACCCCGGAGCGATGTGGAGGGGACCGCGCAAGATAGCCCGCGGTCGGGGGGCGGCCAACCGCGGCCCGAGGGGAACGTCGCCCTCGTGGCCGGGGTCTCTGGCGTCGAACACAGCCGGGCCTTCCTCTCAGCCGCCGACGCTCCTGAGCACCCCAACCGATCCGTCCGAGCCCGTGGCTCCGCTCGAGCCCGTGGCGGCCTGCCTGGCGTGCGGCAGCTCGGACCGGGACGCCCACCACGAGACGGCGGCGATGATGGACGCGTCCGCGCAGCGCTTCCGGTTCTCCCGCTGTCGGGCCTGCGGTCTCGTCTACCTCGATCCTCGTGTGCCGGCGGGCGACCTCGGGCGCTACTACACGGATGCGTACC
>JAHHMJ010000113.1 GCA_018678395.1 Gemmatimonadota bacterium
CCCATTCGTGGCGCAGGGTACGCCAGGAATCCCCGCCTCGAGCGCGGTCCGACCCGAACGGGGGGAGCACGATGCGGTTGAGCGAGGGGATCGCGACCCCCGCGCTCCAATCGGGTGGACGGCCACCGGACGCACGTCTGAAGAGGGTCTCGTTCGGCGCCAGGACGACGGTCACGCCCTTCGGCAGGGTATCGGGAACGGCGGGAAGCGCGGGCTGGGCCGCGAGTGCCTCGGCCACGGCCTGCGCCCGCAGAGAGTCCCCCACGCCGTACCGGACCACGAACCCCGGACCGGTTACGGCACCCGGAAAGGGGCCGAGCGCGTCCTGCGCGTCGACGGCGGCAGGCACGGCGATCACCGCCACGAAGGCGGTCAGGATCCGAAGGGAACGGAGGATGGTGGATCGCCCGATCGAGGGAGTCACGGCCACGAGTCCCGACATACCCCGAAGAGGGGGAGCGAGAGCCCCGCGGAAGGACTGGCGAGAGGCGAGTCAGTCCGCCCCTTCGACCTGTCCGAGGAGAGCGCGGACTTCGGCGTTCTCGGGATTAATCTCCAGCGCGCGGCGCCACGAGAGCCGGGCGAGGTCCGTGTCCTGCTCGTCGAGCGCCAGGGTGCCGAGGCGGAGATAGACGTCGTCGCCGAGGCGGGGATCGATCTTCACGGCCCTCTCGTAGTGGGCCCGCGCCGCGTCGCGGTCGTCGGCTTCGAGAGCGTGATCTCCGAGCGCCTTGTGCGCCTGCGCGGGAGCCGGCGTGAGCGCCACGGCACGGCGGTAGAGCGCCTGTGCCGTCTCGCGGTCCCCGCGTTCGTCCAGAACCCCCGCCGTATTCACGAGAAGCGGACCGCAGCGCGGGTGGAGCGCCAGTCCCTCGCGTCCCAGCGCGATGGCACGGTGGAGGTCCCCCGTCATTCCCGCCGCGAGAACGGCCGCCGCGTAGTAGGGAGCCGACGGCGTATTCACGTCGGGATCGTCTCGATAGACGCCGAACTCGTGCAGCGCCTCGACGGGCGCCCCCGCCTGGAGCAGAAGAATGCCTCTCGAAAGGGCGACCGATCCCGTGCGGGGCCGGATGTGGTCGCAGCGGTCCAGCGCCGAGAGGGCGTCATCGAAACGGCCCAGCATCTCCAGGGTCAGCGCGCGATTGCACTCGACGGAGAAGGCGTCCCCATTCTGCGGCTGGATGCGGTCGAAGTAGTCGAGCGCCTCGTCGTACCGGTGCGAGCGGAAGGCGATCAGGCCGCGCCGGTGCAGCGCCGCGGTGTTCTTCGGGTCACCCTCGAGCACGGAGTCGAACTCCCGCATCGCATCCTCGAACATCCCGGAGCGATAGAAGGCGACGCCGAGATTCAGGTGCTCCCGGAGCTGGTCGTCGAGATCGGGCGCGTCGGTGACACGCTGGCCGACCCGCTCGACGAAGCCGGCCTGCACCAGCCCGTAGAGCGCCTTGCCCACCTCGAACTCGACCAGCCCGGAGGCCGACACGATGTCGGCCACGGTCCGCTCTCCGTCGATGAGGGGCAGGATGCGCTCCTGACGCGGCTCGAGTTCGACGTCCTCACTATCCTCCGGGGCCGACACCACTTCGAAGACGAGATCGAACGACGAGACCTTCTTCTCGATCTGGCTCCACTCGTCGACCCGTCGCGCGCCCTCCAGAAGGAGGTTCTCCGCCGGAATGTCGACGAGGTGGTAGCCCTCCTCGTCGGGGCGCTGATCCGGGTCGAAGTGGAAGGCTCCGCGGTTCCAGGTGAAGAGGTGGTAGACCGCCTCCTCGATCTGAACTCGAACGAAGCGATGCAGGTCTTCTTCGGCGAGGTCCCCGTGCTCGAGCAGGATCTCACCCAGCATCGACCCGCCTCGACGTTCGTCCTGGACCACCATTGCCACATCGAGCTGCTCGCCCGACACGATGCCGTTGCGCAGAAGGAGCTCACCGAGCCGGTCCGGGCGATTGAGGAGCGACGCGTAGATGACGCGGCCCTTTTCGAAGTAGATGTAGCCGAAGTTCGACCGGTCCGTGATGGACAGGCATCCGGTCTTGCGGCCCATCGCCAGCAGCTGGCAGATGTCGGCCAGTCCGACGTCCTGGAGGGAGCCTTTGATCGCCATCAGCCGAGATCCTCGAGCAGCCGGTCTTCGGGTTGGGGCCAACGCCAGACGACGCGCTCCCGCGAGGGCCTCCAGGGGCGTATCGCGACGGGCGCCGAGGCCTCTCCACCCGTCCAGTTGAAGTCGCGCCCGGGCGCCCCGCGGACGCCGACGTCGGCGAAGAGCCCGCCGCGTCCCTCACCGAGGG
>JAHHMJ010000266.1 GCA_018678395.1 Gemmatimonadota bacterium
TACCTCGACATCGATGTGGGCGGGCGCACCAACGCCGGGGCCGCCTGGTATTACCCGCAGCCCAAGCCGGCCGCCGCCGAGATCACGGGGCGGGTGGCCTTCTGGAAGGGCGTGGACGTCACGGACTAGGCGACCCCTTCCACCCCGCCGGACTCATCTCCGTCTGCTTCGAGGGCATCATGGCGAAGGCACTTCTGGATAGCGCGGCTTCGGCACTGGGACTCCTCCTGCTCGCGATTCCCGCGGCCGGCCAGTCGACGCTCTGGGACGACGTCGAGCGGGGCTACGCCGAGAACGGTGACGTGCGGATCCACTACGCGACGGTGGGCGAGGGCCCGTTGGTGGTGATGATCCACGGCTTCCCCGATTTCTGGTACTCGTGGCGAGAGCAGATGGAGGGGCTGAAGAGCGACTTCCAGGTGGCGGCCATCGACCAGCGCGGCTACAACCGGAGCAGCCAGCCGGACGGCATCGAAGCCTACGACATGAGTCTCCTCGTCGAGGACGTCGTGGCCGTCGTCCGCCACCTGGGCCGGGACCGGGCCACGATCGTCGGGCACGACTGGGGGGGAGTGGTCGCATGGAACGTCGCGTTCTCCCACCCGGACCTGGTGGAGAATCTCGTGATCCTCGACCTGCCCCACCCCACCAGCATGCAGCGGGCCTGGCGGGACAACCCCGAGGCCCTGGCGGCCACCGAGTACGCCCGGGTCTTTCGAGCCGGCACCCCCGACGATCCGCAGGTCTTCTTCGGGATGCCGATGACGCCCCAGACCCTCTCGGGATGGGTCCGTGACCCCGACGCCCGCGCGAAGTACGTGGAGGCGTTCGAGCGATCCTCCTTCGACGGAATGCTGGCGTACTACAAGCGCAATTACCCCGACCTCTGGTCCGACGAGGGGAGCGCGGGCGCCCTGGCCCCGCCGGACGTCCCGCAGGTGCAGGCGCCCACCCTCGTCTTCCATGGCCTCGAGGACCAGGCGCTGCACTCCGACGGCCTCAACAACACCTGGGACTGGATCGACGGCGACCTGACGCTGGTCACCGTCCCCGACGCCGGTCACTTCGTCCAGCAGGACGCCCCCGAGCTGGTCACGGAGACGATGCTGTGGTGGCTGAAGATGCGGCGCTGACCCGCGAGGGAGAGTCCCGGGCGGCTCAGTTCCCACCCCCTGGACGGCGGTAGCGTACCGGAGGTGCGGGCTCGGTAGCCAGCGGCGCCACTCGGGTCTCCAGCAGCCGCAGTCCCTCGGCGACCGCCGCCTCGAGCTGCGGATCGCGACCCGCGATCACGTCGGCGGGCTCGTTGCGGACTTCGATGTCCGGGGCCACACCCTCCGCCTCGACCGCCCAGTTGCCGTCGGCGTCGAGGAAGCCCCCGCGCGGCGCAACGAAGCTGCCCCCGTCGAGCAGCGGCGGCGTGTCCCAGGTGCCGACGAGTCCGCCCCAGGTCCGGGTGCCGACGAGCGGTCCCACTTCGTGGAAGCGGAAGAGATGGGGGAGCAGGTCACCACCCGAGCCGGCCCGCTCGTTGATGACCATCACCTTCGGTCCCCACAGACCCGCGATGGGCTGGGTGAACGGCTTCTTGTCGCCCGCGCGCGAGTTGAAGTACCCGAAGAGCTCGCGGTTCAGCACCTCGACGATGTAGTCGGCCGCGGAGCCGCCGCCGTTGTTGCGCTCGTCGATGACGGCGCCCTCGCGATCCTGCTGCGCGAAGTACATGCGGTTGAAGTAGCTGTAGCCGCCCTGCCCGGTGTTCGGAAGCCAGACGTAGGCGAGGCGCCCGTCGCTCAACTCGTCGACGCGGCGCTGGTTCTCGGCCACCCACGCCCACTGTCGCAGTCCGCCCTCGTTGCCGGTGGGCTCGACCACGATCTCCCGAGCGCCGGCAGTGGTGGGCGTGTCGTTCACGGCCACGGTGATCGTCCGCCCGGCGGTGCCCTCGAGCAGCTGGAAGGGGTTTGCGGGCGGCGTGAGGGGCCGCCCGTCGATCGCGACCAGGAAGTCGCCCTCTGCGACGTCCATGCCCGGGTGCGCGAGCGGTCCGAGAAGGGTGGGGTTCCACGACTCGCCGGTGTAGATCCGGGCGATGCGGTAGCCCCCGTCCGCCTCCTCCAGGTCCACCCCGAGCAGTCCCACGCCGGGGCTGTCGAGATCGGGGAAGTCGCCACCGCGGACGTAGGAATGGCCGACCGCGATCTCGGCGGAGAGCATGTCGAGCAGGTGTGTGAAGTCCGAGCGGTGGTTCACGTCGTCGAGCCAGGGCTCGTACCACGTCCAGACGTCGCTCCAGGGCGCCCCGTGCTGGTTGTCGACGTAGAGGAAGTCCCGCATGAAGCGCCAACCGTCGCGCAGCATCTGCGCCCATTCCTCGGCCGGCGGGACCTGCACGCGGAGATCACCGAGCGCCAGTCGACCGTCTGACGCCGCGGGCGTGCGATCGGTGCCGACGATGCTCCAGGA
>JAHHMJ010000016.1 GCA_018678395.1 Gemmatimonadota bacterium
CCCGTCGCATCGCATCGGTATTCAGCGCCATCGAGAGGGACGTCGCCGGGCCCATGCCCGAGATCCTCCACGTGCGCGCCGTGATGGGCTCCGTCGAACTGGACCTGCGCGACGCCGAGTTTCCTCCGGGCCTGACCGAGATCCGTGTCCGCTCCGTGATGGCCAGCGTCGAAATCGACTTGCCCGATACGGTGCGGATCGAGAACGACGGCAAGGCCTTCATGGGGAGCTGGGTGGTTTCGTCCCGACGGCGCCGTGGACGCGAGCGTCCCGCGGACGGACCCCTGGTGCGCATCACCGGCCGTTCGATCATGGCCAGCGTCGAGGTCGGGGTCGACGACTAACCGGCGCCGGTTTCATCGGGGTTCCACTCCGGACTGCCCACGGCCGCGCCGGCCCCCGGTCGGGCCCGGAAGACCGGCGCCTCCTCGCCGCTGAATCCTGCGGCGCGATTCGCCGCCTCGAGCGCTGCGATCAACTCCGGCACAGCGTCTTCGCGGGTGAGAGCGACGATGCATCCTCCGAACCCGGCTCCGGTCAGCCTTGCGCCGTCGGCTCCCGCGGCGCGGGCGCACGAGACGAGTACCTCCAGGCGGGGATGGCTCACCCCGCAGCGTCCCGCAAGCGACGCGTGCGAGGCGTTCATGGCGTCGCCGAACGCGATGCGGTTCCCGCGTGCCAGCGCTGCCCACGCCGTCTCCACTCGATCGGCCTCACCGAGAATGTGGTCGACCACCGCCGCCGTGTCCGCGTCGAGCTCGGCGCGCGCGATCCCGACCCACTCGGCGCGCGTGGCCGCGCGGCGCAATGCGCGGTAGTCGCTCGCAAGTCCGAGCCGGTCCGCGAGGTGGTCACGAGCGCGCTCGCCCCTGTGCCGGAGTGCGTTGTACGCGGCACGAGCGGAGCCGCTCTTTTCCGCGCGAACTCCCGAATGGGCCACGACCACGGCCCACCCCGTAGGCAGCCGACGCGTCTGCCAGCGCACGGGGTCGAAGTCGATGCGCAGGACTTCGCCGTGCCGACCGCCCAGGCTGGCCGCCTGATCCATCCCGCCGCCCGCTGTCCCGACGTAGCGTTCACCAGAGGCCAGAAGTGCCGCCCAGCGCTCCGCGGAGGGTGGCGACCACCCGGGATCGCGATGGGTCGAGGCGGCGGCGAGTGCGACCGCGACGACGAGTGCGGACGACGACGACAGGCCTGCGGCCCGGGCCAGGTCCGACTCCACCATCCCGTCGAGGCCGGCGAAGGCTCCCTCGTCGGCGAGCCCGGCGACCGTCGCGACGGCCGCCCGGACGTAGTTGCCCCAGCTGCCCTCCGAACCTCGTTCCGGCTGCGACGTCACCGCGACCTCGACGGGCTCGAAGCCCGGATGGCGGTTGCGGAGGCGGACGATGCCGTCCTCGCGGGGGGTGAACGTGATCGTGATGCCCCGCGCGAGGGCCATGGGCAGGACCGGCAGGTCGTGGTAATCGATGTGTTCGCCGACCAGGTTGACCCGGCCCGGAGCCCGAGCGATCCGAGGGCGCAGCCGCCCCGCCCCGCCGTCTGTCATGTCCCGCCGCGCTCTACGCGCGCACGATGTCCCACGCGGGCCACGACTCCCACCGACCGCGCGTGAAATCGGGAATCGCGACCGGCCGGCTGCCGTTGGCGACCGACCATTCGCTCAGCGGACCGACGGCCGAAAGCGCCGCGGCGTCGTACACGTTCATGTCGAGCGGAAGGCCCTCGCGCAGGCACTTGATGAGCCGGTAGTCCTCGATGAAGTCCATGCCGCCGTGGCCGGCGCCCTGGGACATCTCGTCGAGATCCTTCCAGAGAGGATGGTCGAATTCCGCGAGGACGTCCTGGTAGTTCTCCCAGCGGTGTGAGGGCGACCGGCCCTCGATGTGCAGCCGATTCGGGTAGCCCTGGAAGAGGCCCCGCGACCCCTGCACCATGTGGATGCGCGAGTAGGGTCGGGGCAGGTTGGTGTCGTGCACCACGTAGATCGTGCGTCCCCGCGCCGTCTTGATCAGGCTGGCATTCACGTCCCCGAGCGCAAAACGCTCGTCGCGCTTCGAGTCACCCTCGGGAAAGTTGTCCTGCGCGAAGTCCTGCAGCCCCCGACTCGGCGAGCTCATCGACACGAGGTAGTCGAAGCGATCACCCCGGTTGATGTCCATGCAGTTCGCGACCGGGCCGAGTCCGTGCGTCGGGTACAGGTTTCCGTTGCGTTCGCGCGAGTGGTCCCGGCGCCAGAGCCCCTCGTTGGCATCCGAGAACTTGATCGCGCGCAGGTCGTGCAGGTACCCGCACTCGGCGTGAAGCAACTCTCCCAGCAGACCCTGCTTCACGATGTTGAAGACCATCATCTCGGGGCGGTCGTAGTTGCAGTTCTCCATCATGACGCAGTGCTTCGCCTGCGCCTCCGCGACCTCGACCAGGCGCCAGCAGTCCTCGAGGGTGTAGGCCGCGGGCACCTCGGTCGCCGCGTGCTTCCCGTTCTCCATGGCTGCCACGCACACGGGCACGTGCCAGCGCCACGGCGTGGCCGTGAAGACGAGGTCGAGGTCCTCGGTCTCGCACAGCCGAACGAAGTCCTCTTCACCCTGGCCGTAGAGCGTGGGGCGCGGGCGGCCGTCGTCTTCCACCCACGACGCCACCTCCTCCATGCGCGGCACGTCGACGTCGCACAGCGCGACGATGTCGACGCCGTCGATACGCAGGAAGTTGCGCACGTGCGCGCCCCCCTGCAGTCCGACTCCCACGAAGCCGATGCGCACGCGCTCCATCGGGGGCGTGCGGAAGGGATCGGCCGGTGCGGATGCCGACATCCCGGACGGTGGCGCGGGCGAGGGCGGCGCGTCGGGCGCGGCGGCCCCCCCACCGTCCGCGGGCTCGCACCCCGCGAGGCCCCCGAGAGCCGCACCACCGACGCCGAGTGCCCCGAGCTTGAGGAGTTCGCGGCGGTCCAGATCGGTACCGGAGCGGCGGTCGTCGGAAGAGTGGCTCATGGGGATTCCTGTCGGTGCGGAAGAGGGGTGCTCCAGCGGAAACGCCGGTGGGGTGTCGGCGCGATCTCCGCGGACGTGCGGGTCGCTGCCGATCGGCCGGCCGGCGCCTCGATCCACAGACTAGGCGGTGTGGCAGGGAGCGGGCAACGCGAGCGGCCACAGGGCTGGGGAACCGGAGGACGAGCCCCGTGTCTTCGCAGGGTGGATCGGTGGCCCCGGTAGCGCGCGCGCGCATCTGGCGAGGCCCCGCGTACACGTCGACTCCACGGACGGATTCACATGAGCACTCGAAAGCTCACCTTCCCCGGTGCGGATGGGCAGCGCCTCACGGCCCGGGTCTCGCTGCCACTCGATGAGCAGCCTCGGGGCTGGGCGCTGTTCGCGCATTGCTTCACCTGTTCGAAGGATCTGCGGGCGGTGAACGCCATCTCGGACGCGCTGTGCGCGCAGGGTGTCGCCGTGTTCCGCTTCGACTTCACGGGCCTCGGCGAGAGCGAGGGCGAGTTCGTGGACACGGACTTCCACTCGAACGTAGAGGATCTGCTAGCCGCCTCCCGCTTCATGGAGGGGACGTTCCAGGCCCCGGCTCTTCTGGTCGGCCATTCCCTCGGGGGTGCGGCCGCCCTCGTCGCCGCGGCCTCGCTTCCCAGCGTCCTGGCGGTCGCGACGATCGGCTCGCCCTTCGACCCGGCGCACGTCACCCATCTCTTCGGGGACTCCCTGGAGACGATCCGGAGTACCGGATCGGCCGAGGTCCGCATCGCAGGCCGGCCCTTCACGGTGAGTCGCGACTTCCTGGAGAGTGTCGAAGAGCAGAGCATGGAGCGCACGCTCGCCGAGTTGGGGCGTCCACTCCTGGTCATGCATTCGCCGGTCGACCGCACGGTCGGGATCGAGAACGCCCGCCGCATCTACGAGGCGGCGCGGCACCCGAAGAGCTTCATCTCACTCGACGACGCCGACCACCTGCTGAGCGATCCGGCGGATGCCCGCTACGTCGGGTCGGTTCTCGCGTCGTGGGCGGATCGCTACGCGCTCGCCCCGCGAACGGACCCCGATCTGGATGGACTGCGCG
>JAHHMJ010000478.1 GCA_018678395.1 Gemmatimonadota bacterium
CACCTCAGGCCCGCCACGGGGGGGACGATCACCGTCGACCTCGCCGCCGGTCCCTGGGGCGACCGCGATGCGGGACGTCGGGTGAGCCTCGGCGACCCGGTGCCCGCGGCGGACCTGAAGGCGCGGCTTCCCGAAGCCGTCGAGGCCGCGAACGCCCTGACTCCACCCGACCCCCCATCGTCGTGACCGAACGCTACCGACCCATCGACTGTGCTCTGCACGACGAGCTCCAGTTGCGCGTCCTGAGAGGCCGCGACGTCGAGGTAGAGTGGACGGACCCGACGGGTGCCGCGCGACGAAGCGTCGGCAGGGTGACCGACGTGTTCAGCCGGGACGGCGCCGAGTACCTCCGCCTCGCGGCCGGTCGCGACGTGCGCCTGGATCGGCTCACGAGGGTCGATGGAATCCCGTTCTCCGCCGGAAGTCGCTGTTGAGCGGAGGCGCATCGAGGCACCCCATGCTCGCGCTGCAGGAGCGCATCACCCGGTGCCGTGCCTGTCCCCGCCTCGTCGAATGGCGGGAGAGGATCGCCCTCGAGAAGCGCGCCGCCTTTCGCGATCAGACCTACTGGGGACGGCCGGTGCCGTCGTTCGGCGATCCCGACGCCCCTCTGCTCGTCGTCGGGCTGGCTCCGGCCGCGCACGGTGCGAACCGTACCGGCCGCATGTTCACGGGTGACCGCTCGGGGGACTGGCTGTTCGGGGCCCTCCATCGGGCCGGCTTCGCGAACCAGGCCGGGGCCCGGAGCCGGGACGACGGGCTGCGGCTGACCGACGTCTGGATCACGGCCGCGGTCCGCTGCGCTCCCCCCGGAAACCGCCCCACCCCCGCCGAGCGCGACGCGTGCCGCCCGTGGTTGGACGAGGAACTCGACCAGATGGGTCCCGGGCTGCGGGCAGTGGTATGCCTCGGCGGCTTCTCCTGGGCACAGACCCTCCGAGTCCTGGCCGCCCGCGGCTGGCAGGTACCGCGTCCGCGTCCGCGCTTCACACACGGCGCCGAGGTGCGCCTGACCGAGGCGGCGACCGGCCGGCACCTGACCGTCCTCGGTTCCTACCACCCCTCACAGCAGAACACCTTCACCGGCCGGCTCACGGAGCCGATGTTCGACGCGATCTGGGAGCGGGCTCGCTCAATCCTCGCGGTCGGCCAGGATTCGCGGCGTACGACGGGGTGAGATCCGGACGGGGATTCGCCGCAGGTGCTTCCGGAGCACGCCGCGGGGCGTCAGTTCCTCGTCGGAGATGTGGGCCAGCTCCTCCTCCTGCCGCCACATGAACTCGATTGCTCGGACTTCCAGGTCCAACAGCCGGCGCTCCAGCGTCTCGCTCAGGGCGATCTCGAGGGCGACCGTCCCGGTCTGGCCCATTCGCCACAGGGTCTGGCGCTGCCGGGTCGCATCTACGGTGAACTCGCCGGGGGACCCGGAGGTCTCGATGGCGCGTGTCGCATCGCGAATGAGACGCTCCGAGGCGCCCGTGATGTTCTGATAGGCGAGGACGCGCCGCAGCACGCCCTCCGCGCCGGGCCCTTCGATGTGGTAGATGTGCTCCGGCGTCCAGGGATCGCAGCGTGGGCAGGGGACTCCGACCGCCAGTTCGCCGTCGCGATTCAGTAGCGGGTAGCACCACCAGGACAGGTCGTAGCGCAGGGCGCGCAGGGTGCTGTTGCAGTAGGCGCACGTCGCCCGCCCATGCCAGGCGGCCCACCCGAAGCGTCGCCAGCGCAGCACGTCGGCGACCGGTGCGTCCTGCCAATCGATCGACACGTCGCGGTCGGACAGGCCGAGTACGTCGCCGACGAAGTTGAGGGCCCCGAAGGTGTACGCCGTGACCCGCGAGCCACGGCTCTCGAACGAGGCCTTCCGGCTGCGCAGCTCCCGGCCGTAGCGCCACCAGGCACGCTCATGGAGCCCCGCGTCACCCACGCGGACCAGCAGGATCCGCTTGAGCCGCAGCAGTCGGATGTGGGCGGTGCGCGCGACGGGCGTCGCCTCATCGCGCGCCGCGCGCTCCAGCTCGTAGAGCGCGGCGTCGCGGTCCTCGACCGGCAGCAGGGACCAGCGAAAACACCGACCACAGATCAGCCAGAGCCTGCCCCGCTCGGGGTCGTACGCGATGCGTCGACCTCGGGGCAAGTGCTCGAAACGGCCGTTGGCCGGGAACGACTTCCGGCAGAAGAGACAGCGCTGCGCCACGTCCACACCTCCACTCGAACCCACCCGCTCGCCGCCCCTGCGGCTCCCGGGACGCCCCCGAAGATAGGGCGGGTCCGACCGCCGACGACAGGCCGGGGGCCCTGCGCACGCCCACCCGCGTGGGTCGCGCCGGGACCTCAGCGCCGGTAGGCCACCTCACCCCCGAGGATGGTCACGTCGACCTCGGCGGAGGGGATCTCCTCCTCGGGGATGGTCAGAATGTCGGCCGACAGGATCACGAGGTCCCCGTACTTCCCGGGTGTGATCGAGCCCATGACGTCTTCCTGGAAAGCCGAGTAGGCGGCATTGATCGTGTACGCCCGCAGGGACTCCACCCGGTCGAGCGCCTGATCCGGATAGAACACCTCACCGTTGTTCATCATGCGGCTGACCATCGAGTAGTACGAAGCGATCGGATCGATGGGCTCGACCGGCACGTCGGTGCCGTTCGTCACGATCGCGCCCGAGTCCCAGAGGTCGCGCCACATGTACGCACCGGTCCGCGCGCGTTCGTCACCCAGCTTCTCCGGCACCCACGGACCGTCGGAAGTGCCATGCACACCCTGCATCGACGCGACGACGCCCATGCCCGCGAACCGCGGGATGTCGTCGGGGTGCAGATGCTGGGCGTGCTCGATACGCCACCGCAGATCCGAGCCGCCGATGCCCGTCGCGTCCCACGCCCGCTGGTACAGGTCGAGCACCTCTCGATTCGCGCGGTCTCCGATCGCGTGGACGTTGAGCTGGAACCCATTCTCGGCCGCGATGCGGGCGGTCTCTTCGACATCGTCGACCGGCGACGTGTTCAACCCGGCGCTGGACGGGAGGTCTTCGTACGGCTCGAGCAGCCACGCCCCGTGAGACCCGAGCGCGCCGTCGATCGACCGCTTGATCGATCGCACCGTGAGGAAGCCGCCGCCGTACTCCTCCATGCGGTAGTCGCCGATGTTCTCCGCGAGAGAGGCGTTCGACACCCGGAGCATCACGTAGAGCCGGATCGGCAGCTCACCGGCATCGGCCAGCGCGCGGTAGCCGTCCACCGTCCCGAAACCCGTTCCGGCGTCGTGGAAGGCGGTCACTCCGTGCGCCAGCGCCTCGCCGCCGGCGAGTTCGACCTGTCGCCGGAAGCGTTCGGCCCGCTCTTCATCGGTCATCTCGCCGGCCCGCAGGTTGCCGACGAGGCCGGACGCGGTCTCCCGCAGCAGCCCGGTCGCCCGTCCGGAAGCATCGCGCACGATGGTGCCGCCCGCCGGGTCCGGCGTGCCGTCGTCGATCCCCGCCATCTCCAGCGCCAGTCCGTTGACGAACGAGGCGTGGCCCGATGCGTGGGTCAGGTAGACCGGATGCTCGGAAGACACGGCCGACAAGTCGTCGTGCAGCGGCACGCCGTCGACGTTGGGCTCCGGCGTGTCGGTCCACTTCTCCTGGTGCCAGCCCCGACCCCGAATCAAGGTCCCGGCGGGAGTCGACGCGGCCGCCTCTTCGACCATCGCGACGATCTCCTCCCAGCTCGTCGCCGTGGTCAGGTCGAGGATCATCCGCGAGTCGCCGAGCCCCGTGAAGTGGCCGTGGCCCTCGATGAAGCCGGGGATCACGAGGCGGCCTGCCGCGTCGACCACCTCGGTGTCGTCGCCGACGTAGGCCGCGATCTCGTCGGCCGACCCCACGGCGACGATGCGCCCGTCCCGCACCGCGACCGCCTCGGCTTCGGGGGTCGCGTCGTCCATCGTGACGACCCGCCCGTCCGTGACGACCAGGTCGGCCGGCGTCTCGGCGTCCCCCCCGACCGAATCCCCCGGGGCACAACCCGAAGCCGCGAAGGTGAGGAACGCCAAGAGGGTGGCGAGGGCGTTGCGACGCATGGGACGGCCTCCGATGACAGAACGAACGGGCGGGGCGCTACTCTAGGGGCAGGGGCAGGCGAAACGCCAGTTTCGCCCCCTCGATCGTGCTTCGACC
>JAHHMJ010000609.1 GCA_018678395.1 Gemmatimonadota bacterium
GGATCCTCCTGCGCCTCCGCGTACGCCGCCACGAGTTCGTCGAGCGCGGCGATGAGAGTCTCCGGCACGTAGCGCCCCCCGAAGCGGCCGAACCGGCCCGGGGCGTCCAGCAGGGTCGATGTCACGATGGATGGTCTCGCGTAGCGTTTCGAATGAAGGCCCGCACGCGGGCCGGATCCTTGATTCCGTGCTCGATCTCGACGCCCGAACTCACGTCGACCACGTCCGGCGACAGCCGTTGAACCGCCTCGGCGACGTTGTCGGGTTGCAGGCCCCCGGCGGCGATGAATCGCAGGCCGGCCGGAAACTCGGCGCGGAGCGACTCGACCAGATCCCACGGAAACCGGATGCCCGAGCCTCCGCGGTGTTCGGGATGCCACCCGTCCAGCACGAGGCCGTCGGCGGCTTCTCCGAAGCGGTCCAGGGCTGCACGAACCTCGTCAGCAGTGCGCACCCGGAGCGCCTTCCAGAGTTCCCAGTCACCCGCGTCACGAAGCTCGGCGAGCCGTTCAACCGGTTCGTCCCCGTGCAGCTGCAGCACCGAAGCACCGCTGCGCCCCGCCACCTCGATCAGGTCCGCGACATCGGCATCGACCGTCACCGCCACCAGGGGCCGGCCCGACACCTCGGCAAACCGGGCGGCCGTCTCCGGCTGGACCGACCGACCATACCCCGGGCTGAGGATGGCCCCGACGAAATCCGCCCCGGCCCGACCCGCGAGGCCCGCATCGTCGATCCGGGTGAGACCGCAGATCTTGGTCCGAGGCGTGCGCGGGATCTCAGCCACGGACGCCCTCGATCCGCGGCGCCGACGCGAGCTCGGCCACCTTCGCACCCGGATCGGGCGCGCGCAGGATCGACTCCCCCACGAGGATGGCGTCCACACCGGCCGCCCCCAGCCGCTCGACGTCCGAGCCGACCCGGATGCCGCTCTCGGACACGACCACGGTGTCCGCGGGCAGACGCGTCAGGAGGGATTCGGTCACGGCGAGGTCGGTGCGGAAGTTCGAGAGGTCGCGGTTGTTGATGCCCACCACCCGGGCGCCGACGGCGATGGCCCGTTCCAGCTCTGCGGCATCGTGCACCTCCACGAGCGCGGCGAGTCCCCGTTCGTTCGCATAGCCGTGCAGATCCGCCAGCAGCGCATCGTCGAGAATGCGGACGATCAGTAGAATCGCGTCCGCCCCCGCGGCGCGCGCCTCGTCGATCTGCACCCGCGCGAGCGTGAAGTCCTTGCGCAGAGCCGGCAACCCGACCGCCCCTCGGGCCACCCGCAGATCCGACAGATCCCCTCCGAAGTAGTCCGCATCGGTGAGTACGCTGAGCGCCGCCGCGCCCGCGCGCTCGTAGACGGCCGCGAGGGCGCCGGGGTCGAGATCCGGACGGATCGGGCCCGCCCCCGGAGACCTGCGCTTCACCTCGGCGATCACCCGAACGCGCGGGTGCCCCCCGAGGGCGCCGGCGAAGTCGCGAGCCGGGGCGGCGTCGCGCGCTCGACCCCGGAACTCGGCCGCGCGCCGCGACATCGCCTCGATCTCACGCCGCTTCGTGGCGACGATTCGCGTGAGGATATCCGGGGTCGGGGCGGACGCTTGCGTTTCGGGCAACGTTCGGGTATCCTTGCTTCGGTACCTGTTCGGGTTCGACCTGGAGATTAGCGATGCCCCTGACGCGGCGCCAGAAGCAGATTCTCGATTACATCGGCGAGTACATCGAAGAGTGGGGCTATGCCCCGAGCTTCGAGGAGATCGCGGAGCACTTCGGGTACTCCTCGCTCGCCACCGTCCACGAGCATCTGAGCAACCTGGAGCGGAAAGGGTACATCCGGAAGACCTACAACGAGAGCCGGTCGATCGAGTTGGTGGGTCCGGAGTCGTCGGGTGCCGCCGCGGTCGAACTGCCCCTGCTGGGGAACGTCGCCGCCGGTCTCCCGATCGAGGCGGTCGCCGACACCGAGACGCTCGCCGTGCCGCCCGACATGGTGCGCCGCAATCGCGAGAACTACGTGCTGCGCGTCCAGGGGAACTCGATGATCGAGGAGTCGATCCGCGACGGCGACTACATCGTCGTCAGCGCTCAGGATACTGCGGATGACGGCCAGATGGTGGTCGCCCTCGTTCGCGGGGACTCCGCGACGGTCAAGAAGCTCTACCGGGAGCGGGGCGGGCGCATCCGTCTCCAGCCCGCCAACCCGACGATGGAACCGATCGTCGAGGATGCCCGCGACGTGCAGATCCAGGGCGTCGTCGTCGGCGTGATCCGGAAGTATTGATGAAGGCCGATCCGAACCCGTCGCAGCTCCACCTGGAATTCGAGCCGGGCGCACGCGAGACCTTCGCCGTGGGTCGACTCGATGGCCGCACGAGCGAAGTCCAGATCGTCCGCCCCTCCGGCGACGCACCCATTCCCGGACCGTGGAGCCTGAAAGCCGTGGTCCGAGGCCGTGGGCCGGAGTTGCGGCTGATCCGCTGACGAAGCGGCGAAGCGGGCGCCCCGGGGCTGGACCTCGTGGTCCGTCCAGCGGTAGAGTGCGCACCGACTCCCTCCACCGTGCGCTCCCGTGACCGACGACCTCATCCTCCGGGATCTGGGCCTCATCCTCCTCGCGGCCGCGGGTATGGCTCTCGTGGGGCGTCGGTTCAAGGTGCCCGGCATCGTCTCCTACATGGTGGCGGGGCTGCTCCTCGGGCCGGCGACCGGCCTGCTCGACATGCATGCGGCCGACCACGGGGGGGGCGTCGGCCTGATCTCCGAGGTGGGGATCGCCCTGCTCCTCTTCCTGGTCGGCCTGGAGCTCTCCTTCTCGACCGTGAAGGCCGTGGGTGCGGTCGCCGTGGCCGGCGGCCTGAGTCAGACGACGCTCTCCGGAGTGGCGGGCGCGGGGCTGGCACTCCTGCTCGGGTATCCGACGTCGACCGCGATCTTCATCGGCGTCGCGCTGGCCTTCAGTTCGACGGTCATCGTGGTCAAGCTGCTGGAGCAGCGCGGCGACCTCCGCGAGACCTATGGACAGGTGACGCTGGGGATCCTCCTCGTCCAGGATCTCGTGGTGATCATCGTTCTCACCGCTCTCGCCGGCCTGGCGGGCAGCGGGGCGGCCGGGGCCACGGTGGGCACCGGGGGTCTGGTGCGCGACCTGGCCACGGCGTTCGGCGGCATGATTCTCCTCGTGGGGCTGTCCGTCGTGGCGGCCGGGCGCATCCTGCCGGGCCCGTTCCGCTGGATCGCGCGGTCGCCGGACGCGATCCTCGTCTGGAGCCTCGCGCTCTGCTTCGCGATGATCGTCGCCGCGAAGTCCCTGTCGCTCTCCCTCGAACTCGGCGCCTTCCTCGCGGGCGTGAGCCTCGCGCAGCTGCCCTACAACCAGGACCTCCGACGGCGCGTCGCACCGCTGGTCGATTTCTTCCTGGCGGTCTTCTTCGTCTCGCTCGGTGCGGCCATGGACGTGGCGGCAGCGCTCACCGCCTGGCCCGCCGCGCTCGCCCTGATCGTGTTCGTCCTCATCGGCAAGCCGGTGATCCTGCTCGCGGTGGTGCCCCGCCTCGGGTTCGGTGAGCGGACGGCCGCTCTCACCGGGATCACCCTCGGCCAGACCTCGGAGTTCTCCTTCATCCTGGCCGGCCTGGGCCTGTCGGCCGGCCTGATCGGGCCCGACGTGCTGGCCCTCATCGGGCTCGTCGGGTTGGGTACGATGGGCATGTCATCGGCGCTGATCCTGAAGTCCCGCGTCGTCTACGAGCGGCTCGCCGCCACCGGGTGGCTGCGGGTGTTCCGGGCGCCCGCCGAGGGACCCGCGGACCGGGCGCGGAGCCACGGCCATCACGGACCGGCCGACCACCTCGACGATCACGTCATCGTCGTGGGCATGAACACCATGGGACGGCACATCGTCGAGGGCCTGCGCGCTCGGGACGTGGCGACGTTGGCGATCGACACCGATCCCGAGAAGCTCGCCCAGGTCGAGGGCGCGACCCTGCTCGGCAACGTGGACGAGATCGCCGTGCTCGAGTCCGCCGGCATTCGCCGCGCTCGCCTCGTCGTCTCGGCGCTGCAGATCGAGCCCGCCAACAACCTCCTGGCCTATCGCTGCCGGATCTTCGACGTGCCGTCGGCGATCCACGCCTTCGATCGCTCGGTGGTCGAGGACCTGCGCCGCATCGGTGCGACCCACCTTCTCGAATCGAAGACGGAGGGGACCCGGCGGCTCACCGAGGCGCTTCACGGCGAGGGGGTGTACGGATGACCGGCATCGCCCTGCTCCTCGCCGCAGCGGCCGTCGGCCACGGCATCGCGCGCGCCGGAGGTCTGCCTCCCCTGCCCTTCCTGGTGCTCGCCGGGTTCATCCTGGGCCTCACCGGCTCCGTACCGGCCGACTTCCTCCAGGAAGCCCTCGTCCTCGGCATCACGTTTCTGGTCTTCCAGGCCGGGATCGAGCTGGATCCGTCCCGCGTCCGCCGTCAGAAGCAGGCCGCCCTGATCGTGGGCTTCGTGCAGTTCTTCCTGCTCGGAGGTCTCGGGCTGACGGCCGCAGTCGCTCTCGGCTTCGACCTCCACACGGCGTCCTACCTTGCGCTCGCCCTCAGTGCGAGCTCCACGCTCGTGGCGGTCCGGGTGCTGCAGCGGCGCCGCCAGCTCTTCGAGCCGTTCGGCCGCCTCGTGATCGGTGTCCTGCTGCTCCAGGACCTCCTGGTCATCCTCCTGATCCCGGTCCTGACCCGCCAGCCGGACGGCGCGATCGAGGTGGCGCGGGGCATCGGGGCGACCGTCCTGATGGCGGCCATCGCGTGGCTGCTGCTGCGGGCCGTCCTGCCGCGGGTGATCGAGCGGCTCGCGCTCGACGAGGAGCTGCTGCTGCTCTTCGTCCTCTCGATCCTGTTCGGCTTCCTGTTC
>JAHHMJ010000061.1 GCA_018678395.1 Gemmatimonadota bacterium
CCCTAGAGTAGTCCATTCCGTCCCGCCTCGACCACTCTCCTGCCCCGCCCGTCGCCCGTGTCGTTCGTCCACCTGCACACGCACTCCGAGTACTCTCTTCTCGACGGCGCGAATCGCATCGGCGACCTCGTCCACAGGGCGTCGGAATACGAGATGCCCGGCCTCGCGCTCACCGACCACGGGTGCATGTTCGGGGCGTGGACGTTCCAGAAGGCAGCGAAGGCAGCCGGGGTCAAGCCGATCCTCGGCATGGAGGCCTACGTCGCCCCGGGAGACCGGCGCGATCGTTCGCGTTCGGGCCAGGGTGAAAAGGCCTACTACCATCTCGTTCTCCTGGCGCGGGACCGGGAGGGGTACCGCAACCTCGTCAAGCTGTCCTCGCTCGGATACACCGAGGGCTTCTATCACAAGCCTCGTGTGGATCGCGAGCTGCTGCGGGCCCACGGCGAGGGGCTGATCGTCTCGTCGGCCTGCCTGGCCGGAGAGGTTGCCCGGCACCTCATGGCCGACGACTGGGATGGTGCGCGGGCAGCGGCGGCGTGGTACGCGGAAGAGTTCCGCGATCGCTACTACCTCGAGGTCCAGGGCCACGACTCCGAGGGGCAGCGCGAGCTCAACGCCAAGATCTTCCAGCTCGGAGAAGAGCTCGGTCTGCCGGTGGTCGCGACCAACGACGCCCACTTCCTCTCCGAGGGCGACCACGAGGCGCACGACGTCCTGCTCTGCATCGGGCTCGGCAAGGACCGCAGCGACCCGAACCGGATGCAGTACGATCGGGGGCTCTACTTCAAGAGCGGGCCGGAGATGGCCGAGCGGTTCCCGGACCGACCGGACGTGCTCGAGAACACGCTCGCGATCGCCGACGCGGTCGACCTGACCTTCGACAAGCAGTACCACCTCCCGGAATTCCCGCTGCCGGAGGGGCACAGCGACGAGAACGACTTTCTCGAGTACCTGACGATCCAGGGGGCCCACGAGCGCTACGGCGACCCCCTGCCCGACGATGCGCGCGAGCGCATGGAGTACGAGCTCGGCGTGATCCGGGGGACCGGCTACGCCGGGTACTTCCTGATCGTCCAGGACTTCATCGCGTGGGCGCGCGAACAGGGGATCCCGGTGGGGCCCGGCCGGGGATCGGCCGCGGGCTCACTCGTCGCCTTCGCCCTGGGCATCACGAACCTCGATCCGCTCGAGCACGACCTGCTCTTCGAGCGCTTCCTCAATCCCGAGCGCGTGTCGATGCCCGATGTGGACATCGACTTCTGCTACGAGCGCCGGGGCGAGGTGATCGAGTACACCCGCCAGAAGTACGGAAGCGAGGCGGTCGGCCAGATCATCACCTTCGGGACGATGAAGTCGCGCGCGGTCATTCGGGACGTCGGCCGGACGCTCGGGTTCGAGCCCGGCGAGACCGATCGGATCGCCAAGCTGATCCCCAACGCACCCGGGCAGAGCTTCACGCTCAAGGAGGCCGTCGAGGGGCTCAAGGAGGTCCGCGCCCTCTACAAGCAGGACGAGCGCCACCGGCAGCTCTTCGACTACGCCATGACGCTCGAGGGCCTGTCCCGCCACTCGTCCGTGCACGCGGCCGGTGTGGTGATCGCCCCGGGCCCGATCGACGACTACGTCCCCGTCTGCGTCCAGAACGGCAAGAACGGCGGCGAGGACGGCATGGTCGTGACCCAGTACGACATGAACTGCCTCGAAGAGGCGGGCATGCTCAAGATGGACTTCCTGGGTCTCAAGACGCTGACGGTGGTACACGACGCGGTCGAGGCCGTGGTGGCCCGGGTCGGTGCGCTGAAGCACCCGGAGACCGGCGAGACGTTCGAGGACATGGACGACGTCCCACTCGGCGATCCCGCCGTCTACCGCATGCTGGCCCGCGGGGGTACGAGCGGCGTCTTCCAGTTCGAATCGTCGCTGGCCACCGACAAGCTCCGGTCCATGCGCTGCGACCGCTTCGAGGACCTGGTCGCGACCAACGCGCTGATTCGCCCGGGTCCGCTCGACTCGGGCATGACCGACGTCTACATCCGACGCAAGCTGGGTCAGGAGCCGGTCCGGTACGAGCACCCGGACCTCGAACGGTCGCTCGAGCCCACATACGGCATCATCGTCTATCAGGAACAGGTGATGCGGATCGCCAACGTCCTGGCGGGCTTCACCCTCGGCGAAGCGGACGTGCTGCGGAAGGCCGTCGGCAAGAAGGACGCCGATCTGATCGCCGAACAGTTGGGCATGTTCGTCGAGAAGGCGGTGGAGCGCGGCGTCGAAGAGAGAGTGGCCCGCGACCTGGCCGACCAGATCGAGACGTTCGGTCGCTACGGCTTCAACAAGAGCCACTCGGCGGCGTATTCGCTGATCAGCTACCACACGGCGTGGCTCAAAGCGCACTATCCGGCCGAGTTCATGGCCGGCCTGCTGTCGTCCGTCCTCGACAAGACCGACGATGTCGTCAAGTACATCGCCGAATGCCGGGACCTGCCCCGCCACCTCCCCAATCTCGAGGACGGGGTCGAGGTGCTGCCCCCGGACGTCAACGAATCGGGGTGGAAGTTCACGGCGATCGGGGGCAACCAGATCCGGTTCGGTCTCGGGGCGGTTCGCGGCGTCGGCTCGAGCGGCGTGACGTCCGTCCTCGAAGCCCGAAAGGACGGGCCCTTCACCTCTCTCTTCGACTTCCTGGAGCGCATCGACGTGCGTGCGCTCAACAAGCGGGCGTGCGAAGCATTGATCGCGGCCGGTGCGTTGGACGCCTTCGGCAATCGGGCGCAGCTGCGGGCGGGGCTCGACACGGCCTACCAGGAGGTACTCACCCGCAAGGCGGAGGAAGAAGCGGGGCAGGCGTCGCTCTTCGGCGCGGACGCCGCACCCGGCCTCGCGCGCAGGGCGCCGCCGCTGCCCGACGTACCCGACTGGCCCGAGCCGGAACGCCTGGCGCGCGAGAAGGAGGCGCTCGGCTTCTTCATCAGCGGCCACCCGCTCGATCGGTTCCGCGACGTCGTGCAGGCCTACGACACGGTGAACTCCCGCAACCTCAAGAGCGTGGCGGGTCAGAAGATCGAACTCGCGTGCGTCGTCACGTCGGTCTCCCGCCAGATCTCCAAGCGGGACAACTCGGAGTGGGGAAAGATCATCGTCGAGGACTTCCACGGAACCGCCACGATTCTCGCGTTCAAGGACGCCTGGCAGGCAGCAAAGGAGACCCTCGAGGTCGACGCGGTCGTGTTGATCCGGGGCGCCGTGTCCAGTCGTGAGCGCGACGAGGAAGATCCCCCGATCTTTCTCGATGGTGTCGAAGCCCTCGACGCCCTCCCCGCCTCCGGTCAGCTGAGTCTCGAGATCGAGATGGCACCCGGGGCGTCGCTGGGCGACGAGGTCTTCGCCGCCGCCCGCGCCGTGCTCGAAGCGCATCCGGGCTCGGCAGCGGTCGAGTTGACCCTCGGCTCGGACAACGGCGTTCAGGCGCCGCGCTTCCGCTCGCGATCGCTGCGCGTCGACCCGCTCGGCGAGACCATTCCCGAACTCCGGCGCCTGTTCGGCACCGGACGGGTGCGACTCGTGCGGCGAGGCGCCTGACGCCGGCGGCTACGCCTAGCGGCGATAGCCACCGCGCGGGGTCGCACTCGCGCCGCCTCTTCAGTCGCGTCCGGGCGTCGCATCCGGGTCGGTCGCCCGGATCGCGGCATAGGCGGTCTCGAGGCGAGCGATCTGCAGCCCGCCGCAATGGAGCTCGACCCGCACCCGAAGGCGGGCCAGGCCGTGCCGGCGGTATCCGGCCTCGAACCGCCGCCACGCAGTGGGGTCGGGTCGGTACGAACGCGCCATCACGGGCCCGGGCGCCGGCGCAACGTATCGGACGGCGACGCGCTGGATCACGACCTCGGCGTCCAGTCCCGCTTCCAGACACGAGAGGTGTACCAGACTCCATCCGGCCAGGATGCCGAGCGCCGATGCGGATCCGCCGAAGAACGTGCCGTGATGATTGAGGTTCGGCTCGAGAGGCGCGGTGAGCTCGAGTACGTCGCCGGTCCAGCGCTGCACTTCGGCCCCCATCTCACGGGCCAACGGGATGTGGTCCTGAAGCATGCGCTGCAGACGCCGGGCGGAGAAGCTGTCGGGCACGGGAGGGTCGGGGAGAGGGTCGGGGAGTCCGGGGGGATCAGGGATCGAGATCGAGGATCTCGGGCCTCAGCCCACCCTCATCGAAATACACCCGTGCCATCGTGATGGGCAGCGAGAACCGCCGAGGCCCGATGCTGCCCGGATTGAGATGGAGAACGCCGTCGATCCACTCCACCCGCGGCCGGTGTGTATGCCCGTGGATCACCACGGCGAGCCCGGCCGCCACGGGGTCGACGTCGAGATCCTCGGGTATGTGGATCACGTAGGTCGCGTGTCCCTCGACCTCGAGCGCGGCGGTCAACGGAAGCGAGGCGAGTGGGCCCCGGTCCGTGTTGCCCCGCACTGCCGTCGTGGGCGCGATCCTCCCGAGCGTCTCGAGGATCGCCGGGTCTCCCACGTCACCCGCGTGGATGATGTGACGGGCACCCTCCAGAAGGGAGAGCACCTCGGGCCGGAGCAGGCCGTGGGTGTCGCTGACGACGCCCATCCACGGCGCCGATTCCCGACCATCGGACGTCGCACGTGGCCCGTCGGTCACTCCTCGGCCTCGGCGAGCCGATAGCCGCGACCGCGCACCGTCTGGATCACGCGCGGCTCGCCTCCGGCCTCCAGCTTCCCGCGCAGGTTTCCGAGGTGCACGTTCACGACGCCGGTTCCCGGGTCGAAGGTGAGCCCCCACACCAGGCGGAGCAGTTCCTCCTTCGAGAACGTCCGGCCGGGACGAAGCATCAGGGTCTCGAGCAGCTTCAGTTCGATGTTGGTGAGCGGCACTTCACGCCCACCCCGGCGAACTTCGCGCTTCACCCGATCCAGCTCGAGATCCCGAAAGGTGAGCACGGTGTTCGCTTCCATCCCGACACGGCGTTTGAGCGCACGCAGATGGGCCTGGAGCTCACCGATGCGGAACGGCTTGGGCAGGTACGCATCGGCGCCTTCCTCGAGGCCGTGGATGACGTCCTCCTCGGTGTCCCGCTGCGTCAGCATGAGGATCGGTGTCGTGATGCCGCGGTCGCGGAGAATGCGGGCGACCTCGAAGCCGTCGATGCCCGGGAGGATCACGTCGAGGATGATGACGTCGAACGACTGCGCCGACGCCATCTCCAGGCCGGCCTCGCCGGTCCCCGCATCGGAGACCGCGTATCCCTCCTCGGCGAGACCATGACGAATCACGTCGACGACCTCGGGCTGATCGTCGACTACGAGGATCTCGAGAGGGCGGGAATCGGTCACGGGCGTGCCCCGAACGCAACGAGAGGTGAGAGCCCCCGCATCAATAGAGCTCAAGCCCCGCAAGCATACGTCTGGGTCCTACCTCCACGCCAGCCCGTGACCACTCCGAAACTTGCGCTCGACCGAGGGCGTAGAGGGTACCACACGCTCCCCTCACTATGTGAGATGAAATGAGTCCCAAGCAGGAACGCACGGTGCTTCCCGGTACGGTGGAGTTGGTGATCCTTCGTGCCCTGGCCGACGGCCCGCTGCACGGCTTCGGCATATCCCGGCTCCTGCGCGACCGCTCGGACGGGCTCGTGGAGGTCCAGGACGCCGCGCTCTATCAGGCGCTGCATCGCATGTCTCGCGAGGGCCTGATCGAGGGGGAGTGGGGTCGATCCGAGAGCAATCGACGCGCGCGCTTCTATCGGCTGACCCCAGCGGGGCGGAAGCGGATGGCGGTCGAGGAGCGCGACTTCCGTCGGTACGTGGAAGGCGTGTTCCGGGTGCTGCGCCCGACGGCGGGCGAGGGAGCGCAGCCGTGAGACCCGATCCACCCCGCACCTTTCGCCGGCCCGCCGACGACCGCGCCGCGGTCCGACGCGAAGTCGACGAGGAGCTGGATCACCACCTGGAGCTCCGTGCCGATGAGCTCGTGGCCGAGGGGTGGGATCCCGCCGAGGCCCGGCTGGAAGCGGAGCGCCGCTTCGGCGACCTGACCGCGACGCGGGCCTACTGCACGCAGGAACGAGCCCGCGCGCGGGCCGGAACCCGACGAGGACACCTCATGGACGAACTGCGACAGGACCTCAAGTACGCGTTGCGCACCCTGCGCATCGCCCCCGGATATGCCGCGGTCGTGGTGGCCACGCTCGCGGTCGGCATCGCGCTCAACACGCTCGTCTTCAGCCTGATGAATCCGTACCTGGTCCGCGCGCTGCCCTACGCGGACGCCGAGCGACTGGTGGCTGTCGGGGGCGTGGATCGTCTCGAGGGCTGGGACCTGGGGCGCTTCTCGCGGCCGCAGATCGCCGACCTCGCCGAGCGTTCACGCGCCTTCGAGGACCTCGGCAGCTACTACTACGGGGTCGCGAACCTGGTCGGCGACGACGCGGCGACACGCGTCGCGACCGCCACCATGAGCGGCAATCTCTTCGACATTCTCGGCGTCGACGCCGCCCGGGGCCGTACTCTCACCGACGGGGATGCCGTACCCGGCGCGGACGCCGTGACCGTGCTCAGCCACGCCTTCTGGACCCGACAGTTCGGCGGGGATCCCGGCATCCTCGGGCGGTCCATCCGGCTGGACGGAGAGGCCCACACGGTGGTGGGTGTGATGCCTCCCGACTTCAACTTCCCGTACAACGCGATCGAGCTGTGGGTGGCGGAGCGAGATGCGGAAGCCGCCGCCGATCGCAGCTGGCAGGCTCATCTCGTGGTGGGTCGACTCGCCGACGGCTGGACCGGCGAACGGGCTCGTGAGGAGCTGACCGGAATCCAGCTCGAACTCGCCCGCCGCTGGCCCGACACCGACGCCGATTACGAGGCGATCGCGGTGAAGCCCATGCGTGAGGCCCTGAACTTCGCGTGGGCCGTACTCCAACCCGCATTCCTCGTCCTGCTCGCGGGAGTCGGACTGGTCCTGCTGATCGCCTGCGTCAACGTCGCGTCGCTGACCCTCGCCCGCTCGGCTGCCCGGGGGCGTGAAGTCGCGGTCCGCGCGGCCGTGGGAGCGAGTCGAGGCCGGCTCGTGAGACAGCTCCTGGTCGAGAGCGTGGTCCTCGCCGGCCTGGGGGGACTCATCGGGATCGGCCTGGCCGTGCTCGGCACCCAAGTGGTCTCGGGCCTGCTCCCCGACGAGCTGTTCCGCGTAGGCGAGGTGGCCGTCGATCGCGGAGTGCTGACGTTCAGCCTGATCATCACACTCGTGACGCCGATGGTCTTCGGACTCGCACCGGCGCTCATCGCCGCGCGCGGCAGCCTCGCCGGCGTTCTGCGCGGCGCCTCGGGAGCGGTCGGCGGCGCACGCGCCACGGCGCGACTCCGGAGCGCTCTGGTGGTGGTCCAGGTCACCCTGGCCGTGGTCCTCGTCGCGTCCACGGGCCTGATGGTCCGGAGCTTCGTGAATGCCGTCAACGCGGACCTCGGCTTCGACCCCGAGCCGCTGCTGATCGCGTCGGTCACTCCGCCGGAGTCGAGCTACCCGGACGCGGAATCCCTCGCGGGATACTACCGATCGCTCGAGGAGCAGGTCGCCGCGCTTCCCGGCGTGGCAGGGGTGGGGACCGTGAGCCACCTGCCGCTCAATCACGAGACGATCCCGGTGCGGTACACGACGCCCGAGGGGGAGGGTCAGCCGACCGAGGACCGGCCCTCGGCGTTCACCAGTCGGGCCGGCCCCGGGTACTTCGAGGCCATGGGCATCCCCCTCCGCGAGGGTCGGGTGCTGCGGGCCGACGATCGGGCCGAAGGCGTCGCCTCGGTGATCGTCACGGAGTCGCTCGCCGACCGCCTCTGGCCCGAGGGTGGAGCCCTGGGACGAACGCTGGTCTACGGCTCCGACGACAACCCGCTGCGGGCGATCGTTGCCGGCGTCGTCGGCGACGTCCGCTACGACGATCTCGCGGGCACTCCGAGACCGCACGTGTACCGGGTGCTCGAGGGCACGACCACCCGACGCCGGTTCCTGGTGATCCAGACGGCTCCGGGGATCACCCCGTCGACTCTCACGGCCGACGTGCGGGCGGTGTTCAAGAACGCCGATCCCGATCTGCCCCTCTCGATCCAGGGCATGCCCGACATCGTGCGGGAGAGCACGGGGATCTGGGCCATGGGTTCCGGCTTCCTCGCGATCTTCGGACTGGTCGCGACCGCGCTCGCCGCACTGGGCATCTACGGTCTCGTGACCTTCTCGGTCCAGCGTCGCCAGCGGGAGATGGGACTGCGGCTCGCCCTCGGCGCCGACGCCGGTCGGCTGCAGTGGGGCGTCGTGGCTCAGGGGCTGCGCC
>JAHHMJ010000026.1 GCA_018678395.1 Gemmatimonadota bacterium
CGTGCGAGTCGGCCCGAGGGCGCCTCACGCATCGTCCGCCCCGGCGCTCGCGGACGTCGCCGGCGGCGGCCAGACGACCCCCTGGGTGCGACCTCCCTCGGTCTCGTCGTGGTAGGCCCGGTCCACCTCGCGGTACTCCTCCCACAAGTCGTCCACGAGCGACCGGGCCTCCCGCTGGAGGAGGGTGCAGTTGTTGGTGTCCTCGGTCTCGAGGCGCTCGAGATTGCGATGGATGTCGCGGACCGCGTCCAGGGCGACGTCCCGATGACCCTCGCCGTGCAGGCGAATCGCATCGGTGTACGCCTGCCACTGCTCGATCAGCAACGAGTCGGTCTCGGGCGCGGGTGTCCACTCCGGCACGGTGCTGCGGAATGTCAGGGTGATCCGAATCGCCTCGATCCCGCAGCGATTCTGCGTCACCGAGCCACGCGACAGGCTGGTCTGGCGCTGCGCATCCTGATCGTAGCCCCACTCCATCAGCCAGTTGAAGCCGTACCACCCGCTCCCCGGGCTCTGGCGGCGCATCGACTCGGCGAGCTCTCGTGCAGTCGAGCCGGTCACGGCGTAGTTGGTCTCCTGCACGTCGACGGTGACCCTCTGGGGGATCATCCCCATGGACGTGAGTTGCCGGCTACTCCCACAACCCCACAGCCCTGGGGCTGCAACGGTAAGCACGGCCAGTCGGATCGATCGGTGCATGATGGGTGCCCCGGGTGCGGGTGAGCTGTGCCCCCGCAGAGTGCCGGCCGGCCGCACACGGAGCAAGTCACTCGGGAGTCGCCCCGCGGAGTCGCGCCCGGCTTGCGGTGCCTGCGAGCAAGAATCTAGTGTGCGCCCTTCTCGCACTCGGTTTCCCGGCTCCCGGCAGAATCCCATGACACCCAGGCTCCGCTCGGTCCTCCCGCTCGTTCTCTGTGCCGTCGTCGCGGGCTGCGGCGGCGATTCCGCACCCGACAGCGCGGCTTCGACAGCATCCGATCCGGTAGCCAGCGCAGGGCACCTGAACCCGCTCGTGGCCCTCCACGAAGCCGAGCAGGCGGTCTTCGGGCTCTACGCCCCGAGCCCGGGGGGCCGGGCTCGCCCGGGGGCGGAGGCGCCTCCGACGAAGACCCCCGAAGAGCGCGCGGCCGAGACGATGGCCTACGGCATGAGCGACTACGTCTTCGACGGGAGCATGGAGGGCGGGTTCGACGCCGCCCTGCCGACCTTCGTCGCCTTCAAGGACGCCATGCAGGCCGCAGGGGCGAACGCCTCGAGCCACCCGTTCGTCGTCAAGATGGCCAAGTTGGAGAGCGAGGAGCAGGGGATTCGAGAGGTGGGCATGCAGCTCGACGCCGGCGTGAGCGGCATCATGTTCGTCGAGGTGGAGAGCGCCGAGGAAGCGCGCTGGGGACTGGACGCGATGCGTTACGCCGCGTCGGGTGGCACCCGGCCCGACGGCGTGGGCTCGGCGCCCGCGTACTGGGGTCTGAGCGAGGCCGAGTATCGCGAGAAGGCCGACCTGTGGCCGCTCAACCGAGAGGGAGAGCTGATCAGTTGGGTCATCGTCGAGAGCCACGAGGGCCTCGACAACGTGCGTGAGATCGCAGCCGTTCCGGGGATCGGTGTCCTGTGGCCGGGCGCCGGGACTCTCCGCGGCCTCTTCTCGACGGTCGACGAGAACGGCGAGCGGGTCCTCGACGAAGAGGGCTGGGAGAACGCGATCCAGACGGTCCTCGCCGCCTGCAAGGAGTTCGATGTGGCCTGCGGCTACCCGGCGAACGCGCTGGACATCCAGATGCGGATGGACCAGGGCTTCAGCGTCTTCGTCATGGGGTGGGGCGAGGCCGGATTCGAGACGGTCGAACTGGGCCGGGAGCTCGCCGGCCGCTGAGTCGGAACACCCGGCGAGGGCTGGACAGCGGAGGCTCGTCACCCGAAGATACACCGAATATCGTGTCTCGGTGCTCATTGGAGTGTCATGTCCTCACGACGCCTTCCCACCACCGGGACGGGTCCGCCGTTCCCGTCCCGGCCGACCGGACGCGGAACCGGTCTCAATCCGACGTCACGCTTCGAGCGCCTCGAGGTCGTTCCCGACGATGGGGAAGAGCCCGCGCCGCGGACGCGCTACTTCCGTGATCGTGCCCGCAGTGCGCTCGTCACGAACGACTCGCCCGATGTCGGGCTCGACGTCGGTCTGAACCCCTACCGCGGCTGCGAGCACGGGTGCGTGTACTGCTTCGCGCGCCCCAACCACGAGTACCTGGGGTTCTCGGCCGGGCTCGACTTCGAGACGAAGATCGTGGTCAAGGAGAACGCGGCCGAACTGCTCCGGGACGACCTCCGCCGGCGTTCGTGGAGGCCGCGGCCGATCATGCTCTCGGGAACGACCGACCCGTACCAGCCGGCCGAGCGCCGGCTGAACATCACCCGGTCGTGCCTGGAGGTCCTGGCCGAGGCACGCCAGCCGGTGGGCATCATCACCAAGAATCACGGCGTCACACGCGACATCGATTTCCTTCGGGAGCTCGCGGCTCACGACGCTGTGGCGGTCACGGTCTCGGTGACCACGCTGCGCCGCGACCTGCAGCAGCGGATGGAACCCCGAACCTCGACGCCGCGGGCTCGATTGAAGGCCATTCGCACCCTGAGTGAGGCCGGCATCCCGGTCGGTGTGAACCTCGCCCCGGTCATCCCGGGACTCACGGACGACGAGATCCCCGCGATTCTGGAGGCGGCCCGAGGGGAGGGCGCCGCCTGGGCCGGCTACATCCTCCTGCGGCTGCCCCACGGTGTGAAGGACCTGTTCATCGACTGGCTCCGCCGGTGCTTTCCAGACCGCGAGAAACGCGTACTCGCTCGTCTGCGCGAGGCCCATGGGGGGCGCCTGTACGACGCGGCGTTCGGAGTCCGCGGCAAGGGAACCGGCGTCTACGCGACGCAGATCAAGGCCCTCTTCCGGACCACCGCGCGCAAGCTGGACTACGGTCCGCCCCCCCGACTCGACGCGTCCAGCTTCCGGGCGCCCCCGCCCCACGGGCAGCTGACGTTTCTCTGAGGCGGCACGGCGACTACGGGCGGTCCGGGAGCGACGTGACGAGGCCGGGCTCCCCCGGGGGCCCGCCCTCTCTGCTTGCCGACCGACGGGGTTGGTCGCAGTCTGCCGACTGCACGCCCACCCCAACGGAATCGCCTCCATGACGCGCCCCGTCCGCTCCCGCTCCGTGTTCGGCTCTTTCGCACCCGCGCCGTCCTTCGCCCTGCTCGCGGCGGGGCTCGCCCTCGCCACCCCGAACAACGCCGTGCATGCGCAGGTCGGCGTCGACCAGGCCGCCGCCGCTCTCACCCTCCGCGAGATCGGGCCCGCCGTGGCCGGAGGGCGCATCTCGGACATCGCGGTGCACCCGCACGATCCGTCCACCTGGTACATCGGGGTGGGCTCGGGCGGCGTGTGGAAGACGACCAACGCCGGGACGACCTTCACCCCGATCTTCGACGAGCAGCCCAGCTACTCGATCGGCGAAATCGCCCTCGACCCCTCGAATCCCGAGGTCGTCTGGGTCGGGAGTGGTGAAAACGTGAGCGGCCGCCACGTCGCCTGGGGCACGGGGGTCTATCGCAGCCGCGACGGGGGGCAGACCTGGGAGTCGATGGGACTCGACGCGTCCGAGCACATCGGCAAGATCCTGATCCATCCGGACGACTCCGACGTGGTCCTCGTCGCGGCCGAGGGCCCGTTGTGGTCGGCCGGTGGCGAGCGGGGCGTGTACCGCTCGGACGACGGAGGGGAGAGCTGGACCGCCGTGCTCACCGTGGACGAGCACACCGGCGTCACCGATCTGGAATTCGCGCCGGACGATCCATCCACGGTCTACGCGGCCACCTTCCAGCGCCGACGCCACGTCTGGGGCTACATGGCGGGCGGGCCCGGCTCGGGGATCTGGAAGTCGACGGATGCGGGCGCGTCGTGGCGCGAAGTGACGACGGGGCTTCCCACCCGAGACATGGGCAAGATCGGCCTCGCCGTCACGCCCGCCGATCCGGATCGGGTCTACGCCACCATCGAGTCCAATGGCGGGCAGGAGGGCTTCTACCGCTCCCTGGATCGCGGCGAGAGCTGGGAGCACCGCAACACCTACATCTCGGGAGGCACCGGTCCGCACTACTACCAGGAGATCGAGGCGTCTCCGACCGAGCCCGACGTCGTCATCCAGATGGACGTCTTCTTCCAGGTCACCTACGACGGGGGCGCGACGTTCGACAACCTGGAGACCGGCCGCGACAAGCACTCCGACAACCACGCGCTCTGGATCGATCCGGCGAATCCCCTGCACATGCTGGGGGGCACCGACGCCGGCCTCTACGAGACCTTCGATCGCGGGACGACGTGGCGGCACTTCCCCAACATGCCGATCGCCCAGTTCTACAAGGTCGCGGCGTCCAACTCCGAGCCGTTCTACGAAGTCCTGGCCGGCGCCCAGGACCTGGGCACGCTGTGGGCTCCCGCGCGCACACAGACTACCGAGGGGGTGCGCAACGAGGACTGGCTCTTTCCGATGGGCGCCGACGGGTACGGGGTGGCCTTCGATCCGACCGACGCGAACATCGTCTACCTGATGACCCAGCAGGGAAACCTCTACCGGAGCGACATGCGCAGCGGCGAGGCGATGCCGATCCAGCCGCAGCCCGCTCCCGGTGATCCGGCGGAACGCTGGAACTGGGACTCCCCCATCCTCGTCTCACCCCACGACTCCGACCGCATCTACTTCGCATCCCAGCGGCTGTGGGTCTCCGACAACCGCGGCGACGACTGGACCGCGATCTCGGGCGATCTCACGACGGACACCGATCGCTACACCCTCCCCTACATGGGCCGGGTCTGGGAGATGGACGCGCTCCACGACAACGGAGCGATGTCGAAGTACGCCACGATCACCACTCTCTCGGAGTCGCCGGTCGCCGCGGGCACGATCTACACGGGCTCGGACGACGGTCTGATCCACATGACCACCGACGGCGGAGCCTCGTGGACACAGGCCGCGCCCCTGCCGGGAGTGCCCGAGCGGTCGTTCATCAACAAGGTGGTCGCGAGCGAACTCGACGCGGAGACCGTCTTCGCGCTGGCCGACGCCCACAAGGTCGGCGACTACGCGCCCTACCTCTTCCGCAGCGACGATCGCGGCGCGAGCTGGACCTCCATCCGGGGAGACCTTCCCGACGGAGAGCTGGTCTGGGCCCTGCAACAGGACCACGAGGAGGCCGGGCTGCTGATTCTCGCCGGCGAGACCAGCCTCTGGTTCACGATCGACGGAGGTGGGGCGTGGCACCGGCTCGACGCGGGCGCACCGACGATCGCGTATCGCGACGTCCAGCTCCAGCGGCGGGACGACGACATCATCGGCGGCACCTTCGGTCGCGGCATCTTCATCCTCGACGACTACGCGCCGCTGCGCGCCCTGGCCCGCGGCGTTCTCGCCGAGGGCGGGGGGGTGATGCCGGTGCGGGATGCGTGGTGGTACGTGCCGTGGCAGACCAACCAGGCCACAGGACGCCCGACGCTGGGCTCTACCGCGTGGGCGGGACCGAACCCGGCCTTCGGGGCGACCTTCACCGTACACGTGCCCGAGTTGCCGCAAACCGCCGAGGACGCGCGCCGCGCGAGCGAGCGGGAACTCCGCGACAGCGGCGCCGACGCGCCCTTCCCCGGCTATGAAACACTGCGCGCCGAGCGCGCCGAGTCCGGGCCGCGCGTCATGATCCGTGTGGCCGACGCGTCGGGCTCTCCGGTGCGCGACGTCCCGGTGCCGGCGCGCGAGGGCGTCCACCGGGTCACCTGGGACCTGCGGCATCCCGCGCCCGACCCCGTGAGCTTCTTCACGCCGAGTTTCCGGCCACCCTGGGTCGGCGAGGCCGAAGGTCCACTGGCGGCGCCGGGACGCTACAGCGCTCAACTCGTGGTGGTCTCGGGACGCGAGGTGCGCGAGGTGGGCTCGAGGCAGGCGTTCGAGGTGCGACCCGTCCCCACCGTCCCCGCCGGCACCGACCTCGTTGCCGTGGCCGAGTTCCACGCCCGCACCGCCGATCTGCAGCGTGCCATCTCGATCGCCAGCTCGGAGATGGGCCAGGCCTCGGAGCGCATCCGCTTCATGCGCGAGGCGCTGGGCCGGACCCCGACCGCCCCTCCGTCCCTGTACACGGAGCTCGATGCGCTGGAAAGGACCATCGCCGACTTCCGACTCCGGCTGCAGGGCGACCCCGTGCGGGGCTCGCTGAGCCAGTCGAGCGTGCCGTCCATCTCGTCGCGAGCGGGGCGTGCGGCCTCGGGGTGGGGCACGCGCCAGAACCCGACGGGCACGATGCGCGACAACCTGGAGATCGCCGAAGCCGATTTCGCGGCGCTGGAGGCCGAGCTGGCCACCTTCCTGGCCGACGACGTGGCCTGGATCGAGCGAGCGCTCGCCGCAGCCGGCGCGCCGTGGACGCCGGGACGGCGCCTGGGCGGTGGAGGGTCAGGATGACGAACGCGGTGGTGAAGACGGAGCCGACGCCATGAAACGCCGCACGTTCGTTCGAGCCGCGGCGCTCGGAGCGTTGGGCAGCGGGCTCCTGAGGCCCCGCTCCGCCGGGGCCGCGTCCATCGCTGCGCGTGGCCGGTCCGACCCCCGAGCCCTGATCATGGACGCCATGGGCGAACTCCGGCCCATCTACGAGCCACCCCTGGTGCGGGAGATGCTGGCCAGCGGCATGGACGCCATCACCGTCACCCTCTGTGACCCGAAGCCGATCGGGGCCGAGGCGCTGGAGTTGGCCGTCGACGGCCTCACCCTGTACGACCGCTACCTCGCGGCGCACCCCGACCTCTTCGTGAAGGCCGCGACGGTGGCCGACGTCGACGACGCCCGCCGCTCGGGCCGTCTCGCCGTCTTCTACCTCTATCAGAACTCGGAGCAGTTCGGCGGCGACCTCGACCGGGTCGACCTGTTCTACCACCTCGGGGTGCGCAGCAGCCAGATCACCTACAACGACGCGAACCGGGCGGGTTGGGGCTGTCGGGCCGAAGAGCCGGACGAGGGCCTCACCGACTTCGGCCGCTCTCTGGTGGAGCGGATGAACGCCGTCGGCATGCTGGTCGATCTCTCCCACGCCGGAGAGCGGACCATGGCCGACACCATCGCCCACTCCCGCACACCGGTGATCAACTCGCACACGGGGTGCGACGCGGTCCATCCGCACATCCGCAACATGTCCGACGCCAACATGCGGGCCACCGCAGAGCGGGGCGGCATCGTGGGCGTCTGCCAGCTGCGCCCGTTCCTCACCGAGAAGAAGCGGGACAACCTCCACGCCTACTTCGACCACATCGCCCACGCGGTCAACGTGTGCGGCGTGGAGCACGTCGCCATCGGCTCGGATCGCGACCACCGGGTCATCGAGATGACGCCCGAGTACGAGGCCGAGCTGCGGGCCGAGGAGGGCAGTCAGGTCCAGTCCAGCGAACTGCCCTACTTCATCGACGAACTCAACGGCCCGAGTCGCATGGAGGTGGTATGGGACGGCGTCGTGGGCCTCGGCTACTCCGAGGACGACGTCGAGAAGATCATGGGCCGCAACCTGTATCGGCTGTACGCCGAGGTGCTGGGCTGACCGGAGGAGTCAGTCGCGGGGCGCCATGCCCCCACACACCGGTCGAGGGGTGAGCGCGGGCGATCCCGAGAAGCGCTCTCTGGGGACCCACGAACACGCGGCGTGGAGCAAGCTACAGAGTGACCGACGACGGATGCGGGCCCCCTCGCCGAGCGCGGAGCGGGACCTGCCCGCGCGCTCCCGGCGGTCGCGGTCGGGATCAGCCCGGCAGAAACGCCGACGGCTGGTGCCCGCGCGATCGAAGTCCCTGCTCGATGCCCGTCTTGTCCACGGCCTTGAGGTAGGCCTCCTTGGGCTCGACCAGCGACTGGTCGACGAGTTCCAGGAGCGCGTCGTTCAAGGTGACCATCCCCTGCTTCCGGCTGGTCTGCATGATGGACGGAATCTGGAACGTCTTGCCCTCCCGGATCAGGTTGCTCACCGCCGTGCTGGTCAGGAGCACCTCGCGTGCGGCGATGCGGCCACCGCCCTTCTTCTTGCACAGCGTCTGGGAGATGACGCCCCGGAGCGACTCCGAGAGCATCACCCGGATCTGGGCCTGCTGATCGGCGGGGAACTGATCGATGATGCGGTCCACCGTGGAGGCGGCGGTGGTGGTGTGCAGGGTACCGAACACCAGGTGACCGGTCTCGGCGGTCTCGATCGCGATGGCCACCGTCTCGAGATCTCTCAGCTCGCCGATGAGGATGATGTCGGGGTCCTCTCGGAGGGCGGCCCGCAGCCCCGCCTTGAAGGAGCGGGTGTGCAGCCCGCCCTGGCGATGGGTGACGAGGCAGCCACGGCTTTCGTGCACGAACTCGATCGGGTCCTCGATGGTGAGGATGTGGTCCTCACGCTCGCGGTTCATCAGGTCCACCATGGCGGCGAGTGTGGTGGATTTTCCGGATCCCGTAGGTCCCGTCACCACGACCAGTCCCTTGTGCAGGAAGCAGAGCTTCTGCAACTCGGGGCCGATGCCCATCTGCTCGCAGCTGGGGATCTCACTGGGAATGACCCGGAACACGCCGATGGGTCCGTTGCGATCGACGGCCGCGTTGGCCCGAAAACGAGCGACACCCTCGATCTCGTAGGCGTAGTCGGCATCACCGGTCTCCTGGAAGCGCTCCCGGTCGGAGTCCGACATGATGGATCGATGCATCGCACCGAGGGCCTCGGCTGCGAGGGGAGGCTCTTCGAGGCGGACCAGCGTCCCGTCCTTGCGCAGGATCGGAGGCTGGCCGACGCGGAGGTGGAGATCCGAGGCGCCGGACTCCACCAGGGTCCGCAGCAGACCGTCGAGTCGGCTGTCCGTTTCGCCCGCGGCAGCTTGGGCGGGAGTCGCGCCGTGCCCCCGCTCGCTCGCCGCGTTTCCGGCCTCATGATCGGCCACGGGTCGGATCGTCAGCGAGGGCTCGCCCCCGTCCTCGTGCAGGTCCACCTGTACCCGCCCGGATGGCGCCTGGTAGGCGAACCCGGCAGCCATGCCTTCGGCGATGCGGCCCGCCTGCGACGGCTCTGCGATCTCGCCGACCAGAGCTCGGATCTGCGGGCCCTCGACGGGGCGGGCGGTGAGGGGCTTCCCCTGTCCCCCGGACAACAGGGTGATGGGCTGTCCCGGGAGGACCTGCAGGGCGTCGGCGTTCCTGCGGTGCAGGACGTCGATGAATTGGTCAAGCCGAGCCACGGAGACTCTCCTCGAGGGGTTGGACCCACAGAACTCGATGCCGATTCAGGCACCAGACACGCTCGGGGGCGGACAGAGAGAAGAAGGGACCCGCCACATTCAGGAAGTCGATGGGACGCGGAGACCCCGGTAGTTCGACGTAGATCTGGCCCTTGAATTCCTGCCCATCCACCATCTTGACTCGGACGGTGTGGCGTTGAGCCAGAGGGCGCTCCCAGGCCTCGGCCGGCGCCGGCTCGAAGGCCACCGCAGTCACTTGCTCCTTGGACACCAGACGCACTGCTGAATCCTTCAGCGTGAGGGCCAGAAAACCCTCTGGGCGGTTGAGGAGATCCAGGGGTTGCTCGACCGTCCCCTCGCCGCCCACGGGCTGGAGATGGAGCTCTCCCACGAGTCGCTCGTCGACGCGGATGACCACCTCCGCCGCCACGCGCCGCGTGCGTGCCCAGTCACTCATGTTGGCCATCCGCCGAAGGGGGAATGCGTTCGCAAGGGGCCGATCCAGCGGACCGCCCACCTGCAGCACACTACAGGCAGCATCGGCGGCGCCTCTCGCGTTTCAAGAGCCGTCGCGGCGAGCCGCCCGTATCCTGCGGTGGCGGCC
>JAHHMJ010000343.1 GCA_018678395.1 Gemmatimonadota bacterium
CTTCGGGACCGTCCGGCCACGCCTGCCCGCATCACCGAGTGGTACGGAAGGGTGGCCACGCGGGCGGGCGGCTGACTCGAGCGCCGGTCGGAGCCATATTCAGAGATCCCTGACTTCCTCGATCTTCTTCGACTACCGATGAACAGCTCTGCTTCGCGTCTTCGCCGCACCAGCCTTCGCTGGACTTCGCCTCTCTGGCTGCTTCCGCTCGCGGCCTGCGCCGCACCGACCGTCGCGCCTCCGGGGAGCCCCGGAGCGCCTCCCGTCGCCGAGACGGCGCCCCCGCCCGAACAGGCTCCCGTACCGGCCGAGGGCCGCGCGCCGATGCGGACCGACGACGCTCCCGGACAGGTCGCCGAGGTGCCCGCGGCGATGGCACCGGCCGCGGCGCCGGTCCCGTTCGGCGTCGACCTGGACACGATCCGGGCGGGGACCTTCGACCAGGGCCGCATGTGGACGTTCGACGTCCCGCCGGCGGCCTACTTCCAGGACACCTACGGCATCGAGGCCGACAGCGCCTGGTTCGCCCGTGCACGGTTGGGCGCCCTGCGGATCCCGTCGTGCTCGGCGAGCTTCGTGTCGCCGCACGGCCTGGTGCTCACCAATCACCACTGCGCCCGCGACTTCGTCAGCCAGGTGAGCGGCGACGATGAGAACCTCCTCGACGACGGCTTCCTCGCCCGTTCCCTGGACGAGGAGCGCCCGGTCGAGGACTTCGAGGCCGACCAGCTCGTGGCGATCATCGACGTCACCGCCGAGATGGATGACGCGGTGGGAGACCGCACCGGTGCCGAGCGGGCCGAGCGCATCGAGGAGCGGTCGGACGAGATCGAGGAGCGGCTCCTGGAGGAGCGGGGTGGTGAGGATTCCGGCTACAAGGTCGAGATCGTCTCGCTCTACAACGGGGGGCTCCACTCCGCCTACGTCTTCCGGACGTACACGAACGTGAAGCTCGTGATGGCGCCCGAACTCCAGATCGGGTTCTTCGGCGGGGATCCCGACAACTTCACCTTTCCGCGCTACAACCTGGACTTCGCGTTCTTCCGGGTCTACGACGACGAGGACCGCCCGCTGCGCACCGACGAGCACTTCCCGTTCGCGGCCGACGGCATCGACCAGGGAGAGCCGGTCTTCATCGTGGGCAACCCGGGATCGACGTCGCGGCTCCAGACGGTCGCCGAGCTGATCTTCCGCCGCGACGTATCGGACCGCGCGATCCTCGACTTCCTGCGCGACCGTGCCGAGGTGTTCGCGGACTACATCGACGCGTTCCCGGAGGAGGCCGAGGAGTACGACCTGCGCAACGTGCTGTTCGGGCTCCTGAACTCGGACAAGGCGTACAGCGGGCAGCTCGAGGGGCTGGCCGACCCGGTGATCCTCGCCCGGCGGGGAGACACCGAGCGGAGCTTCCGCGACGCCATCGCCGCCGACCCCGCGTTGTCCGCCCGGTACACCGGACTCATCGACGAGATGGCCGACCTCCAGGTGTCGAAGCGCGCCGCCCAAGACGGATTCGGCGCCTTCCTCGCCCTGACCGTGGGGGACTATGCGTCGCCCACGCTGCACCGCGCGCTCCTCGCCTTCCAGATCGTCAACGCGCGCCAGCAGGGCGCTCCGGAGGAGGCGACGGCCGATCTCATGGAGCAGCTGATGGAGGTCGGCAACAAGCCCGCCGTGCTGGACCAGATGCTGGTCGAGGCCCGCATCCGGGGATTCATCGAGGCCTACGGCGACGGCGAGCGCTGGATCCTGAGCCTCCTCGGCGGACGCACGCCCGAAGGGGCCGCCGCGGTTGTCGTCGAGAACTCGGCGCTCGCCGATTCGGCGCAGGCCGTCGAGGCGGTTCGGACCGGTACGATCGACGCCAACGATCCCGCGCTGCGCTTCGTCGGCTTCTACGTTCCGGCGTTGGTTCGCTTCCAGGGTGTCGTGGCCCAGGCCGCCGACCGTGAAGCGGAGATCGCGGCGCTGCTCGGTCGGGCTCGATACGAGATCTACGGCACCGACGTGCCGCCCGACGCCACCTTCTCGCTGCGAATCGCCGACGGCGTCGTGACCGGGTATCCCTACAACGGTACGGAAGCGCCGGCCTCGACCACCTTCTACGGGATGTACGACCGCCACTACGCGTTCGCCCCCGCGTACGCGGAGGATCCCGAGGAATCGCCCTGGGCGCTTCCGGATCGCTGGCAGACACCGCCCGAGGGTCTGGACCTGGCCACGCCGGTGAACTTCGTGTCGACGGTCGACATCATCGGCGGCAACTCGGGATCACCGGTTCTGGATGCCGACCTGCGCGTGGTCGGGGTCGTGTTCGACGGCAACATCGAGAGTCTGCCCGGAGACTACATCTACCTCCCCGAGCTGAATCGCTCGGTGACCGTCGATGCCCGAGGCATCCTCCAGGCGCTCGACCACATCTACGACATGGACCGGATCGTCGTGGAGTTGGTCGACGGCGCTCTGCACGAGGACGAAGCGGCGGCCGACGCCGCTCGCAGGTAGCCGCGGGAGCCCAGACGGGCACCCATCCGGCGTCCCCGCGAGAGGGGGCGCCGGAGGGGGTGACCGGGGGGAGGCCGCGAGGGTGGCCTTCCCCCGTTGCCGTCCCCCGATGACCGCTCTATTCTGCCACCCCCTCCCGTCCCCGAGGGCGGCGCGAGCCCGCTCTCCGACTCGGCTCAGCGAGGAGCTTCACCGAATGGCGTCAGCGCAGGTATACCGCACCGAGAACATCCGCAACGTGGCCGTCGTCGGTCACGGTGGATCCGGTAAAACCACACTCGTCGACGCACTCGCGTGGGTGACGGGTGTTTCCAAGCGGCACGGACACGTCGACGAGGGTCACGCCCTCACG
>JAHHMJ010000481.1 GCA_018678395.1 Gemmatimonadota bacterium
TCCTTCCGGACGTCAGCTATCCGCGCCTCGTGGTCTACACCTCGTACCCGGACGTGGCCCCGGCCGAGGTCGAACGGCTGATCACCGAGCGGGTCGAGGCCGAGGCGGCCGCGGTGGCGGGCGTCGAACGCGTGACGTCGGTATCGCGCGAGGGCGTCAGTCTGGTGACCCTGCGTTTCGCATGGGGCAGCGACATGGACTACGCGATGCTCAACGTGCGGGAGCGGATGGACAACCTGCGGGAGGCCCTCCCGGAGACGGCCACGCGCCCGCGGATCCTCCGGGTCGATCCCGAGTCCGAGCCGATCCTGACCCTGAGCGTCGCGGGTCCCCAGGACCTCTGGTCGACGAAGGAGCTCGCCGAGACCGTCTTCCGCCGGCGCCTCGAACAGCTGGACGGGGTCGCGCAGGCGGCGGTGTCCGGAGGGCTGGACCGCGAGATCCAGGTCGAGGTCGATCCGCGCCTGATGGACAGCTACGGGCTGACGATCGCCGATGTGAGCACCGCGCTGGCCCAGTCCAACGTCAGCGGGGGCAGCGGGACCATCCTCCAGGGGCGCTACCGCTACCCGCTCCGCACGATGGGCGAGTTCCAGAGCGTCGACGAGATCGACGCGGTGGTGGTGGGACAGCAGACGACGGGCAGGGCGGGGGACGAAGAAGCCGGGGTGCGGCTGATCCGGGTTCGCGATATCGGCCGGGTGATCGACGGCTTCGCCGAGCGCGAGTCGATGGCCTACTACGACGGTGTCGAGTCGGTGGGGCTGCTGGTCTTCAAGGAGTCGGGGGCGAACACGGTCACGGTGGCGCAGGCGGTGGACGGGGTCCTCGAGCAGCTCCGCTCGGAATTCCCGGAGATCGAGCTCGACGTGGCCTACTCGCAGGCGGGGTTCATCGCGGAATCGATCAGCAACGTCGTCCAGGCGCTGGTGTTCGGTGGTCTGCTCGCCTTCCTCGTACTCTTCCTCTTCCTGCGGGACTCGCGCTACCCCTTCGCGATCGCGGCCGCGATCCCCATTTCGGTGGTCGGGACCTTCGCCCTGATGGAAGCGGCCGGGGTCTCCCTCAACATCATGAGTCTGGGGGGACTCGCCCTCGGTGTGGGGATGCTGGTCGACAACTCGATCGTGGTGCTGGAGAACGTGTTCCGACACCGGGAAGAGGGGAAGTCGGGACTCGAAGCGGCCGCGCTCGGTGCCGAAGAGGTCCAGGGCGCGATCACGGCGTCGACCCTCACGACGATCTCGGTGTTCGGACCGATCATCTACGTCGAGGGCGTCGCCGGCGAACTGTTCGGCGACCTCTCGCTCGCCGTCGCCTTCTCGCTGATGGCATCACTTCTGGTGGCGCTGACGCTGCTGCCGGCGCTCTCCGCCCGCTTCGCCGGGGGCGGCGAGTCCGCCGGCTCGCCCCCACCGGAGGAGCGGCCCCGGCCCTCCGGGTTCTTCGGGTGGCTCCAGTGGGCGGCGTTCGCCATCGTCTTCGGGCCCTTCCGAGTCGTCGGGTTCGTGATCCGGCTGGCCCGATCGCTCCTGTCGTTCTGGTGGGAGTCGGTAGGCGGCGTGATCGGGCGGACCGCGCGGCCGTTCCTCGACGCCTTCGACCGCGCCTTCGACCGCTTCGCCGAGCGCTACCACGCCGTACTGGAGTGGTCGCTGGACAATCGGGCCCGCGTCCTCGGCATGGCCGCGGGGGCCCTCGTGGTCACCCTGGTGTTCGGCGCCACGCTGCAGCGGGATCTGCTGCCGTCGGTCGATCAGGGGGCCTTCGACGTCCGCCTGCATCTCGAAGAGGGCATCGGTCTCGAGACCACCGCCACAGCGGCGGAGCGCATCGAGAACGCGCTGCTCGAGGACCCGGGGGTCGAGGCCGTATTCGGGCAGGTGGGTCGCGACGTGCGTGCCTACGCCGAGGGCCAGGAGGAGACCGGCCTCAACACGGCTCGATTCCAGGTCCGCCTCTACGACGGGGTGCGGACGGAGGACGTGCTCGAGCGCATGGTGCCCCTGCAGGACGAGTTCGGGCCCGGCGTCCTCTCCTTCCAGGCCGGTCAGGCCACCGCCCTGGGCACCATCCTCGGCGGCTCCGAGGCGGACGTGTCCGTACGGGTGCGCGGCGACGACCTGACGCTCCTCAGCGCGCGGGCCGCGGAGGTCCGTGAACGGCTCGCGGCGCTGCCGATGCTGGGCAACGTCCGGGTCGGGACCGAAGAGGGCACTCCGCAGATCGACGTCGAAATCCTCTCCGAGCGGGCCGCCCAGTACGGCATCGAGCCGAGCGAGGTGTCGGCGACCGTGGATCGTGCCCTGCGCGGGGATCGGGCCACCGAGTTCGTGGAGTTCGATCGCAAGATCCCCGTGGTCGTCAGCTATCCCCGGGCGCTCCGCTACGAGCGCGCCACCCTCGAGGGTCTGCGGGTGCGCGGGGTGCCGATCCGGGAGCTGGTCGACATCCGCGACGCCACCGGACCGGCCGAGGTCCGGCGGGAAGAGCAGGGGCGGATGATCCCGGTGTACGCGGACGTGGCACAGGGAGGGCTCGGGGGCGCCATCGAGGCGATCGAACAGGAGCTGTCCGTCTATCCGATCTCCCGTGAACTGCGCATGGAGGTCGGGGGTGAGAACGAAGAGATGCGGCGCTCCTTCCGGGATCTGTCGTTCGCGTTCGCGCTCGCGCTGATCCTGGTCTACATGATTCTCGCGGCCCAGTTCGAGTCGTTCGTCCACCCCTTCACGATCCTGATGGCCGTTCCGCTCGCGCTCGTGGGCGCGGTGGCCGCCCTCTTCGCGACGGGGCAGGGCTTCAACACGATGAGTCTCATCG
>JAHHMJ010000106.1 GCA_018678395.1 Gemmatimonadota bacterium
CATGCGGCCGATCCACCCGATCACGGTGGCGTCGGGATCGAGACCGAGTGCCTCTCTCGCTTCGACCCGCGACAGCGGCGGCTCCGGCGGCTCGTACGCATTCGGGAGCAGGGCGATGCGGTCGGCCGGGACGCCTCGGCGCTCGAGGAGCTCGGCGAGAGGGGCCGACACGGCGACGACCCGGTCCATGCGGCGCAACGCGCGAAGCTGGAGCCACTCGTACACTCCGTTCTTCCACCCACCGCCGGTGAAGCCGTGCACCGTGGACACGATGGGAACGCCCGCGGCCCGGGCGGCTCCAGCGTCGACGACGTCCGCGCGATATCCGTGACAGTGCACGACGTCGACGGCGAAGGCGCGACACAGTCGCAGGGTTTCCGCCCGCTCCTTGTCGTACCGCCGACCCGGAACGTAGGTCGGATGGACGCCAGCGCCGGCGGACCGGAGGTACTCGACCACCTCGGGGAGCGGGTCGGAGTCCACGATGACGTGCGCGTGGACCTCGTGGCCGGCCGCGACGAGACCTCGCGCCAGGAGCCGCACCACCGACTCCATCCCACCCGTGGGCCCGGGCGCCAGGACATGGAGGATGGTGCTCATCGAGGACTTGCTCCGGTTTCCGGGGGCGGAACGGCTGGCCGGAATCTGACCGCGGCGGTGGGCCTCGCGGAAGGGCTCGGTCGGGGGCCGGCCGCCGTGCCCGCCGCTACCGAGGCCGCGACGCCCCGGACGGGGGGGGCTTTCACGGTCGACATCTCCTCATCATGGTGTGACTACTGCCGACTCTTACCTTCGGCGAGTATTCCGTGGGCATGGCCCCCGCCGGAAGCCTCGTCGGGGCCGGATGACCGCTCGTTCAGCGCATGGCGGATGCGAATCCCGTGCGGCGCGAGGGTCGGCCAGCGGACCATACGACGCCAGGGATACAATGAAGCTTTCGAGTCTCCTCCGGACCCTCCGATCCAACCGGGGCATGTTCGCCTTCTCCTCCGGTCGGCCCTCGGGGTCGGTGCTCTTCGCCGTTCTCCTCCACCTCTGCTTCGCTTCGGGTGCCTGGGGACAGTCGCTGACCGAGACGGAGGTTTCCGGACGTGTGCGCACGGCGCTCGGTGAGCCGATTCCTCGCGCAGTCGTCAGCCTTCTGGAGCCCGGCGGTCGAGTCGCCCGCACGGTCGAGAGCGGCCTGAACGGCTCATTCACGATCCGAGGCCTCCAGGCCGGGATCTACGAAGTGCGGATCGAGGCCCTCGGCTTCACGTCCCGGTGGTACACGGAACTCGAGCTGCGCCCCGGAGTGCTCGAGCGCATCGAGGCGACGCTCCGCGCAGCGGGCGCGGCTCAGGACACGGTGGTGCTCTCGCGATCACAGATGTCGGGAACGTCCGGTCGCTGGTTCGACCACACCGAATTCGCGCGCCTTCCTCGAGCGGAGCCCACGCTTTCGAGCTGGGCGCCACTCTCGACGCTCCTCGACGACGAGCTCGGCATGGAGGGATTGCCGGGTCGCTTCACCCGCGTGCTGATCGACGGCGTCGCATTCCGCTCCGTGCGACCGCCGGGGCTTCGTGGCCTCGAGCGCGGTGGCGGCCTCCTGACCGCTCGCTCGCTTTCGGCCCTCGAGGTGATGGCGAGTCCGTGGACCGCCGAGGCGGGCGTCGGGGGTGGCGGCGTACTGTCCGCGCATTCCTTGCGCGGCTCGTCGTCGTCCGTGGGGGTCGACGGGGCGGTCTCCGCCGGGGGGATGCGCTCCGCCGCGACCGACCCGGAGTCGGCACCGGATGCGCTCTCGTACTGGGGTGGAGGAACGGCGACGATCGTGCTGTCGCCCGACACCGCGGGCCTCGCCTTGAGCGCGGACGCCTGGCAGGTCGAACGGCCGCGCGCGGGACTTCTCCCCGGGTCCGGTCTCGGAACCGAGGGGACGGACGAGCCCTACCTCGAGCGGAAGAGAGGTTTCGCGGGCTTCGCTCGACTGGATCGCATGCTCGACGGTGGGCAGCAGCTCTGGGGTTCGGCACGGCTGTCCATGCAGCCCGCGACGACCGACCTCACGGGGATGGCGTGGGGCCTGAGCGACGCGGGTGAGCGGGTCGACCTCCTCGGAGCCCTGGGCCTGGCGGCCGCGTTGGGTCGCCGCGAGAGCCTCGAAGCCCGGCTCAGCTTCTCCCGTTCGGCGTGGACTCCCGCGACCGAGACCTCGGTGGATCTCCCGTTCGAGACCGGCAGCCCGACCCTGTACGACCCTGCGCGGGGTCTCCGGGCGGGCCCGGGCCCTCTGACCGCCGGTGATGTATCGCGGACGGACGTCGATGTCCTCGCGCTCCTCCAGGTGAGTCGCGGCGCTCACCGGTGGAAGTTGGGCGTTGGCGGTGGTGTCGGTGCGCACAACCAGGATTGGGGAGGGGTCACCGGCGGACGGGCCATCCTCTCGGAGGGCACGATCCAGAACGGATGGACGGGTCTGGTCGACGCCGAGGTCTTCGAGCGGGACGTGTCCGAGTCGATCCCCCGCCTCAACGCGTTCGTGGAGGACCGATGGAGTTCGGGTAGGGGGTTGACCCTGAGCGGGGGCGTCCGGATCGACAGTGAATGGCTGCCTCTCGGCAACAACCTCCCTGGGATTACCTGGCTCCAGCAGAGCGGGCTGACGCCTCCCACCCTTCCGGAGCAGGTCACGTCCGGGGGCGGTTTCCTCGGGCTCACGTGGGCAGCGAGTGAAGGCACCACCATCACACTGAACTCCTCGTACTCCAGCGACGAGGTGGACCCCCTCCTGGTGGGTGAGCTCCTCGCCTCCATACGGTTCCTCGCCACCCGTCAGCTTTCATTGCTCCGGGAATGGCCGACCCCGATCGACCCGAACACGACCACGAGTGGACGCCGCCCCGGATACGCCTATGCGTTCGAGGATCTGAAAGGTGCCACTACGCTGCGGTTCTCCGGGGGAATGGCGCAGACGCTGGCCCCTGGGGCAACGCTCGATGCGGGCGTCGTGTACCGGCGTACCGAGAAACTGCTGCGTCGCCGAGACCTGAATCGTCCCGCCCTGCCGAGAGGCGTCGACGAGGGAGGACGCGCCCTGTGGGGTGAGCCCACCCGGATCGGCTCCTGGCTCGGGGGTGCGCCCGGGACCCTCGGTCGATTCGATCGCTTCGGCCCGATCTGGGAGCTCGACCAGGGTGGTTGGTCCGAGTATCTCGGCGTGACGTTCCGCCTGCGCGGTGGGGCGGCTCCGCGACTCCACTGGTCTGCCGAATACACGTGGTCCCGCACCGAGGACAACCTCCCCGGTCTCGGAACGATCGGCCGGCTGGCCGGGGTCCCGCTCGAGGCCGAGCAGGACGAGGACGTGAGCGACGGCGTCTCCGACCTCGACCGGCCTCATCGCGCGGTCCTCACGGTCGGCATCCCCCTCCCGATCGAGGGCAGCTACCTCTCCGGCGTGTACCGATTCCAGTCCGGCGCGGCGTTCACCCCGGGCTACGTGCCCGGTGTGGATGCGAACATGGACGGCGTGTTGGGCAATGATCCGGCATTCGTCTCCACCGCGGCAGAGTCCGCGCATGGCGGGGATTGGGACTGCCTCGGTTCCGACATCGGCGGCTTCGCCACTCGGAACGGTTGCCGGGGTCCCGATCTTCACTCTCTCGACCTTCGGCTCTCGCTGGAGGTCTCCTCGCTCGGTGCTTCCGTCTTCGTCGACGCTCTCAACGTACTGGACCGGGAGCACGCGTTGCTCGACACGGGCCTCTGGGCAGTCGACGAGGGGGCCGGCATCACCCGACAGGCCTCGACCGTTCAGTTGCCCCTCATGATCAACCCCAACTTCGGATCCCCGGTGCGCGACCTCTCCACAGGCCGGATACTGCGCGTCGGCGTGAGGATCGGACGATGAAGCACTTCCCGGTGGTCCGGCGATTCCTGGCCGGAGGAGCGGCCGCATTGACGGTGCTGGTCGCGGGGGCCTGCGAGGACGCACCCGAATTCGGCGTCGGCCTCCAGGGGCGAGGTACGATTCTGCTGCAGGCCTTCTACGATTACGACGGCCAGCAGGGCGCGAGCGGAGCCGACGCGGCGGCCCCCGGACTGCGATTCGAGGTCCTGTTGCCCGGATCGAACACCGCGGTGGCGAGTGCCGTGACCAACCAGTCCGGATTGGCGGAGTTGGCGCTCATCCCGACCGGTAGCTATGCGCTGCGGGTGGACCCCGACTACCTCGCCGACACGCTCCAGCTGGCCTGGATCGACACGACGGCGGTCACCTTCACTCCCTGGGATTCGGTCACCGTCCGGGTGGGTGTAACGCCGCCGACCCGCTCGATCGCCGATGCGCGTACGCTGCCTGAAGGCCAGCGGGTCTGGGTGGAGGGCATGGTGCTCGTCTCTCGCGGCAACTCCATCGACGGATCGGTTCACGTGCGTGCGACCGGGGGCGGGGCTCTGCGCGCGCGCTTCCTGGCTGCCACCGGCGGAGCGCCCGGAGACAGTGCGCGCATTCTCGGCGTCACGGTCGGGCAGGGCGCTCGCCGCTATCTCGACAACGCGCTACTGAGCGTGCTCGCCAGCGCCGTGCGTCCGATTCTGCCCGTGGTCGTGAGCGTGGCCGATGCCCGAGGCGCGCAGGCGGGGGCGCTCGATGCCGACCTGGTGGTCATCCAGGAGGGTGTGGTCACCGATGTAGCCACGATCCCCTTCGTGGGTCAGGAAGTCACCGTCTCGGCGGGTGGAGCGAGCCTCGAGGTCGTCTTCCTCCAGCAGAACGGACTCGGTGGCGCCATGGTGGTTCCCGGCACACCGGTCGTGTCGATGACGGGCGTCCTCGTGCCGGACCCGAACGATCTCGGTCGCTGGCAGTTGGTTCCCCGCGGTCAGGGCGACGTGCAGCTGGGGACTCCGCCGGGCGGGGGCTGAGTCCGCTTCGGCCTCAACCGAAGTGGACGCCGTGGGCCTCGCACCAATGTTCGAGGACGGCGAGAGCCCACAAACCGAGCGCGTGCCCGGGCCGACCCTTGCGGAAGTCTCGATGGACGGCCGCGACCGCGGCGGGCTCGAGGAGCCCTCGCTCCGACGTCCGGCGCTCGTCGACGGCCTCGCCGAGCCACGCGGACAGGTCCCCGCGCAGCCAACCCTCGACGGGCACGGTGAAGCCCATCTTCGGTCGGTCGAGTACTTCTGCGGGAACGTACCGCTCCGCGACGCTTCGAAGGCACCACTTGGGCTTGCCCTCGTGGATCTTCAGGTCGTCCGGCAGTCCCCAACTCCACTCCACGACGCGGTGGTCCAGAATCGGGACACGGACCTCGAGTGCGGTCCACATCGATGCCCGATCGACTTTCGCGAGGAGGTCGTCGGGAAGGTACCGGGCCTGGTCCTCACGCATCATGAACGCGAGAAGGCTCTCGCGGTCCGCGTCGTGGCGCGGCGAAGCGAGGCCCTCGGTCTCGAGGCCCTCGCGAAGAGGTGGGTCCGTCAAGCCGACCGCCATCAAGCCCTCGTAGACCCCCGCGGCCCCCTCCTCGTCGACCGCTCCCGCGAGGCGGGCGAGGCGATCGGTGAGCCGGTGCTGTCCGCCCAGTCCCGCAGCGGCGCCGAGCTTCCCGAGTCCGTCGAGTCCCGGAAGCCGGGACGTGCCACGCAGTGCCGCCGCGACCGTGCCCGCCAGTCCACTCGGGATCCGGCCGACCGCCCGCACCAGCGACGGCGCACGGAGATAGCGGTTGTAGCCGCCGAACAGCTCGTCTCCCCCGTCTCCCGACAGGGCGACGGTCACGTCCCTCCGCGCTACCTGCGACACCAGCAGGGTCGGCAGGATGGACGGGTTCCCCATGGGCTCGTCGCTGAAGTCCGGCAACGAGGGCACGAGGTCTCGGACGACATCGGTCGGCAGTTCGACCTCCGTGTGCTCCGCACCGAGGATGCTCGCGACCTCACGGGCGATCGGCCCCTCGTCGAAGCGGGGGTCGTCGAAGCGCACGGTGAACGTGCGGACCGGAGTCGGCGACTGCTCGGCCATGAGCGCGACCACCAACGAGGAGTCCACCCCTCCCGACAGGAGCGCTCCCACCGGGACGTCCGCCACGAGTCGGAGTCGGACCGAGTCCCTCAGCAGCGCGTGCAGCTCGTCGACCGCCTCCGCCCCCGAGAGGTCGGTCCGCTTGTCGACGTGCGCGACGCGATCGAGATCCCACCACGCCTCCTCCGACCGGTCCATCCCACCGCCGCCGGTCAGCGCGAAGCGGGCGACGTGTCCGGGGCGCAGCTTTTCGACGCCCTCGATGATCGCCATGGGCGCCGGAACGTAGAGGGTGCGCAGAAACTGTCGGGCCGCTCGAGGATCTCCGCGGCGTTCCACCCTCGGGTGCAGGAGAAGCGCTCGGAGTTCCGACCCGAAGACGACTCCCGTCGGGTGTGCGGCGATGTACAACGGCTTGATGCCCATCCGGTCGCGGGCGAGCCAGAGCTCTCGCTCCTTGCGGTCCCAAAGAGCGAAGGCGAACATCCCGCGCAGACGGGGCAGGGTCTCGCGAACGCCCCATCGTTCGACCGCCGCGAGGAGGACCTCCGTATCCGATCCTCCGCGGAAGGTCGTCCCCGACTTCCTCAACTCCTCGCGGAGTTCGCCGAAGTTGTAGATCTCCCCGTTGAAGGTGACGATCCAGCGTTGGGAAGCCGATACCATAGGCTGGTGGCCCATCGGACTGAGGTCCTGAATGGACAATCTTCTGAATCCGAGGTGGACCCCGGCGTCCTCGTCGACCCAGGTTCCGTGGTCGTCGGGCCCCCGGTGTTCGATGCTGGCCACCATGGCGTCGAGTACGGACCGAGGGTCCGCGCCAGTGAGCGTAGAGGACTCGATGAAGCCGGCGAAGCCGCACATGGAGATACAGGCCAGGGTAGGAGGTGCACGCTTCGGCGACCCGTTCCGACGTCGGGACGGGACTGCCGGGCGATGTATAGCGAGGGCGAGCTTCCGCTCGCGACCCACAGTGGTACAAGGAAGGATCTGACTTGAGAGTCCATTCGCAAAGGCGCGCCCCGCCTCCGGAGACCGGTGGGCTGCTCCGCCTCGTCCGAGGGTTGCAGTTCCGCACTGCCCTCATGATGGGGTTGATTCTGACCTATCTGTGGCGTTTCCAGGACCTGTCCCCGATTCTGAGGCCGTTCAGGATTCCCCTCATCCTGAGCCTGGTGGCGATGGCGACCCTCCTTCTCGATCCGAAGGAGAAGGTACTCTGGCGGGCGCTCGCGCGACCGTACGTCGTGCTCTACCTCCTGTGGAGTGCGTGGCTCGCAGTCGGGGTCCCGTTCGCCCTGGAGTCGCCCGACGCCTGGGACTACTGGTCGAGCAGCCACCTGACCAACCTCGTGATGTTCGTCTTCCTGCTGTCGACCGTTCGGTCGCAAACGTCGATCCGGTTCGCGATCGGCGCGCACCTCGTCGGCGTCTCGGTCATCACCTTCTACTACATCAAGCAGGGGTGGCCGACGAGCTTTACCCCCATCGTCGGGTACGATCGCAACGACGTGGCGTTGATGTTCAATCTGGCGATTCCGGTCGGGTTCTTCTATGCGCTCACGGAGAAGCACCGGCGCATGAGATGGGCCGCCTGGGCGCTCGTGGGCGCCGTCGGGCTCAGCACCATACTCACGCAGTCTCGCGGCGGTTTCCTCACGGTCGCGGCCGCGGTCGTCTTCCTGTCATTCCGCGTACGCCGGATCAAGCTGGCGCAGCGGTTCCTGCCCATCGTCGCGCTCGTGCTCGGTACCGTCTTCGCTCCCGAGGACGTGAAGGACCGGCTGAGCACGATTCTCGAGACCGAGGAAGACTACAACCGGACGATGGCCTCGGGCCGGGTCCAGATCTGGGAGCGGGGAATCGTCTACATGCGCGACCGGCCGATGACCGGCGTGGGGATGGACAATTTCTTCGTGGCCGAGAACCGCATCGCTCCCCCCGAGATCCTCCGATTGCCGCGATGGCGGGGTCACGCACCGCACAACATCTTCGTTCAGTCCGGGGCGGAGTCGGGCATGGTCGGCCTGATCCTGTTCACCGCCAGTCTGATCGCTGCCGTCATCTCGTTGAACCGCACTCGGGCGCGCCTCGTTCGGAAGCGGGCATCGGAGAACTGGATCCTGCTCGCGGACCTGTTGACCGCGAGCTTCCTCGCCTACTGCGTGGGTGGGTTCTTCCTGTCCTGGGCGTACTCGCCGTTCGTCATGTTCCTCTTCGCTCTCGTGGCCGGATACCAGGCCTCCGAAGAGGCGATGGTGAGGGCCTCGCGCCCCGGTCGGAAGGTCCGTCGCCCGGGTCGACGGCGACCGCGACCCGCCGCGAGCCCTCGCCCGGCGCCGATCGTCCTCGGAACGCCGGAGCCCTGAGTCCTCGCGGGCCCCGGTCCCGCGTCCCCGTGACGCCACCTCATCGACCTCGTGAATCGTTCTCCATGACACGCGTCCTTCCAGTCCTTCTGTGCGGCGGCTCCGGCACTCGCCTGTGGCCCGTCTCGCGGGGAGCCCTTCCGAAGCAGTTCGCTCCTCTCCTCGGCGAGCGCTCGCTGCTCGAGGTGACCTGTCGCCGAGTGGCTCCGAGAGGATCCGGGCGTTGGCTCGCCGTGTGCAACGAGGCTCACCGATTCCTGGTCGCCGACGACCTGGAGGCGGCGGGAGTCGCCGATGCACTGGTCGTTCTCGAGCCGGTGGCGCGGAATACCGCCCCGGCCATCGCCGCGGCCGCCCATGCGGCGGTAGCGGAGGGCGCCGACGATCCCGTTCTGGTGGTCCTGCCTTCGGATCACCTGATCCGGAACGAAGAGGCTTTTCTGGGAGCGCTCGACGTCGCCGTCTCCGAGGCGCGGGAGGGGGCCCTGGTGACGTTCGGGGTCGTGCCGGATCGACCCGCGACCGGGTACGGATACATCAGGACGGCCGAGCCGGGTGCCGAGGTCGCGAACGTCGAGGCCTTCGTGGAGAAGCCCGATGCGGTCACGGCGGCTGCGTACCTCGACGGTGGCCGCCACCTGTGGAACAGCGGCATGTTCGTCTTCCGCGCATCCCGCTTTCTCGAAGAACTGCGGGTCCATCGACCGGAGATGGCTCGGCTCGTCGAGGACGCCTGGGCGGACCGGCGCGACGGCGAGGGGTCGGCGGTGTTGGGACGAGAGGCGTTCGAGGCCATCCAGGGCGAATCCGTGGACTACGCGGTGATGGAGAACACGAGTCGGGGCCGTGTCGTTGCTCTCGATGCCGGCTGGGACGACGTGGGGTCGTGGGATGCTCTGTGGAGCGTCCTCCCGCACGACGGGGGCGGCAACGCGGTCGAGGGTGACTGCGTCGCCGTCGACGTGGAGGGCTGCTATCTGCGGTCCTCGGGGCGGTTGATCGCAGCCGTAGTCCTGCGCGACCAGATCGTCGTGGAGACCGCGGACGCGGTCCTGGTCGCGCCGCGGGATCGCGCTCAGGACATCCGGACCATCGTACAGGAACTGGCCCGGTCCGAACGGGACGAGGCGGACCTCCCGCCCCGGGTGCCGCGCCCCTGGGGCGACTA
>JAHHMJ010000349.1 GCA_018678395.1 Gemmatimonadota bacterium
CCCTTCGTGCGGTCGTAACGAATCCCTGCCCGACTACTCGTACCGTAGAGCGTCGATCGGGTCCATCTTCGCGGCCCGCTGCGCCGGCCAGATCCCGAAGAAGAGGCCGATCCCGGCCGAGAAGACCAGGGCCGTGATGACCGCTTCCGGAGCAACGACGGTGTCCCACTCCATGACCGATTGCATCAGTCTCGCCGCGCCCCATCCGCCCGTCACCCCCAGCAGACCGCCGAGGAAGCAGAGCACCAGGGCCTCGATGAGGAACTGGAAGAGAATCGCCTTCCGAGTGGCGCCGAGCGCCTTGCGCACGCCGATCTCGCGGGTCCGCTCCGTGACGCTGACCAGCATGATGTTCATGATGCCGATGCCGCCTACGAGGAGGCTCACCGCCGCGATCCCGGCCAGAAGGTACGTGAACGTCTGGTTCGTCTCGTTGAAGGTCGAGAGCAGATCGGCCGAGTTGCGCGTGCTGAAGTCGGGCTCCTCACCCGGCCGGATACGGTGCTCCCGGCGCAGGATGCGGTCGATCTCCCCATACGCGAGGTCGAGCTGCTCGGGGGTGGGCGTGGCAGCGTAGATCGAACTCAGGCGGTCCCGTCCGCCGAAGAGGCGGTACATGGCCGTGGTCACCGGCACGAAGACCTGGTCGTCGGGCTGCATCCACGCGGCGCCGCCCTTTTCGGCGAGAACCCCGATCACCTCGAACGGCTGGCCGCTCATCTGAATGGTCTTGCCGATCAGCAGCTCCGGGGGCGTGCTCAGCTCTTCGGGCACGTTGTAGCCCAGGATCACCACCCTGCGGCGCCCCTGCACCTCGCCCTGATTGAAATACCGACCGAGGATCAGCTCGTGATCGTAGATGTCGAAGTAGTCGGGCCACGTGCCGACGGCGGTATTGCTCGAGTTCCAGCGGAGGTAGGTGATCTGGGTGCGGGAACTGATTTCGGGGGCGACCGAGAGAAGCCCGCCGCTGTCCCGCCGCAACGCTTCGGCGTCATCGAGGGTGAGGCGTTCGGTGCTCCCCCCGCGGACGCCACCCCACATGGACTGGCCCGGACGGATGGTCAGGACGTTGGTCCCCATCCGCTGGATCTGCTCCTCGACGGACTGCTGGGCCCCTTCGCCCAGTGCCACCATGGTGATCACTGCGGCGACACCGATGATGATGCCCAGCGTCGTCAGGAACGACCTCAGGGCGTTGGCCCGGATCGCGGCCATGGCGACCGCGATGATCTCCAGCGCGAGCTTCATCGGCCTATCTCCGGCCGCTCGGGAACGGACCGCCGCCACCGAAGCGCGAACGCATCTGTTCCAGCCGCTCGGCCTGAGCCGCCTGCAACTGCGCCGCCCCGATCACGGCGATCTCGACCCCGTCTTCGAGGCCGGCCACGACCTGCGTGTTGTCCCAGTCGTTGAGAGCGATGCTGATCGCCTTCGGCTCCGGCTGGCCTTCGGCGTTCATGACGAACACCACCGCCGGTCGCGGAGCCATGGGGTCGGCTGTCGCACCACCCTGCTGCCCGCCCCGGAGGGAGGCCATCATCGAACGCAACTCGTCCTGAGACATCTCGCCACGCTGCATGCGGGCGCGGATCGAGTCCCGATTCATCGCCCCCGCGTCCGCGGCCGGCGCCCCCTGCGCACCCTCCGCGGCCGCCGGTTGCGGCGCCCGCATCGACTCCACGTCGATGGTCTCGGGGTCGAGACCGAGCGCCGCAGCGGCCGCCACGGCATCCTGCATCGTCACGACGGTGTTGTTCGGAATGAGCACGACGTCGTTGGCCTGATCGATCAGGATCTCGACCTCCGCATTCATTCCGGACTTCAGGAGGCCGGACGAGTTGTCCAGGCTCACGATCACCGGAAACATGGTGACGTTCTGCTGCACGACGGCCTGCGGCTCGATCTTCTCGATCTCGCCGCGGAAGGTCTGGTCCGGATAGGCTTCCACGGTCACCGTGGCGACCATGCCGGCCTGAAGGTCCCCCATGTCCGTCTCGTCGACGAGGGTGCGCACCCGCATCGAGGCGAGGGCCGCCATCGTGAACAGCGTCGACCCGCCGGAGACGTTGCCGGACGCCGACTGAATCACCGAGCCCTCTTCGACGTTCCGCGTGAGGATCGTCCCCGCCAGCGGGGCCCGGATCGTCACGTCGTTCAATCGCAGTTCGGCCAGCTCGAAGTTGGTCTCGGCGCGCGTCAGACTCGCCTGTGCATTGGCGTACTGCAGGTTCGACTGCTCGAACTCCTGCTGCGTGATCACACCGGCATCGAGCAGCTGTTGATTGCGTTCGAACTGCGCACGCGCGTTCTCCATGCTGGCCCGGGCCACGGCGAGGTCGGCCTCCGCCTGATCGTACGCGTTGCGCACGTCTCGCGGGTCGACCCGTGCCAGGAGCGTGCCCGGCTCGACCTCGTCCCCGACGTCGACGAGCATCTCGAGGATCTCGCCACCGGCGCGGGACTTCACCTCGACGGTACGAATGGGCTCGACCGTCCCCGTGGCCTCCGCGGTGATCCGTAGATCGCCGCGCATCGCCGTCGTGGTCTGGAAGGCGGACACGGGCGCGCTCTCGCCGGTGCTGCACGCCGCCGTTAGAACGAGGAGGGCCGAAGCCGCCAGACGCTGTTTCATATCACGCAACTCCAGACGGAGCATTTCGGAAGTCCTTCTCGATGAGGCCGTCGCGCAGGTGGACCTGTCGCTTGGCGTATTCTGCGATGTCGTGCTCGTGGGTGACCAGAACGATCGTCTGGCCGTCCTCGTTGAGCTGGGTCAGCACGCCCATGATCTCGGTGGACGTGACGGAATCCAGATTCCCCGTGGGCTCGTCGGCGAGAAGAAGCGCGGGCTCGTTCACGAGGGCCCGGGCGACGGCTACGCGCTGCCGCTGCCCCCCGGAGATCTCCGGGGGCTTGTGGTCCATCCGGTCGCCGAGACCCACGAGCTCGAGCTTCTCGGCTGCCCGGCGTCGTCGTTCCTTTCCAGGGACGCCCGCGTAGACGAGGGGCAGCTCGACGTTGTGAAGGCAGGTGGCGCGCGGGAGCAGGTTGAACGTCTGGAAGACGAACCCGATCTCCCGATTCCGGACCCGCGCGAGGTCGTCGTCACTCAGCTCGCTGACGAGTTGGCCGTTGAGCCAGTACTCGCCCGCAGTCGGCGTGTCGAGGCAGCCCAGCACGTTCATGAACGTACTCTTGCCCGAACCCGACGGCCCCATGACCGCCACGAACTCGCCGTGCTCGATGAGCAGGTCGATTCCACGGACCGCCTTCACCGTCTCGGCACCCAGATAGTAGAACTTCTGGATACCCTCGGTGCGAATGATCTCACTCACCACATCCTCCCTCGTACGTGCGGCACCGGCGTGAGCCCGGTGAAGTCAGTCACGGTCCTGGCGGGAATCGCCGGAGTCCGCACCCCCATCCCCCTCATCCTGTTCCGAACGCGCCCGGGTACGGGCGTCCCGGGCCGCCGTCAGCGAGTCGTAGCGGGCCGCCTGTTCGGGGTCGAGCACGGCCTTGATCGCCTCGCGCGCCGAGAGCACGAGCTGACGGCGTCCCTCGTCGTACTGCGCACGAGACTCGTCGACGAAGGTGCGCACGTCCGTGCGATACGCGCCGACGATGGAGTCGATGAGCAAGCGCTGAGCGTCCGAGGGCTCCACCTGTTCATACATGGGCGTCCGGCGAGGACTGCGGTCGCTCGACTCGTCCTCCGCCGACTCGGACGTCCCGACCACGGTCTCGGCGGACACGCGAGCCGTTTCAGCCTCCGCCGCGTCCAGCCTCCGGTCCCAGGCGAAGCCGACCATGATCCCCGACGCGAACACGACCGCGAGCACCGCGATCGAGGTCCACTGGGTACGCTGCCGGGTGTCCATCTCAGAAGATCTCCGCAGCCACGAAGGTCAGCTCGACACCGGCCGCGTCGCCGAACTCGGCCGGGATGGCGTCATCGTCGACCCCGACGAACAGGAGTTCTTCCACCCCGAGCGCGGAATCCCCCGTCGGTCCGGGCGCCGGCACCACGAGCAGGATCACGGCCGCCGCGGCGGCGGTGAGCAGCGCGGAGGGTACGACCGCCCGGGCCCACGACGTCACGGTCCCGGCGACGGTCTCCTGCGCCGAACGACGGCGACGCGCGAGCTCGAAGCGCGCGGCGTCGAGGACGGTCTTGTGGAACGTGGCCCAGTAGCCCCGGCGCCCTCCGGCCGGGTCGAGCTCACGGAGCAGCGACGCCACGCCCGGATCCCGGTCCTCGGACATCCGCTCCTCATCGGATCGATCGTATCGCATCAGGCCTCTCTGATCTCCTCCGTCACCGCCAGGGCTCCGCGGAGCGCCTTGCGGGCGAAGTGCAGGTGGGATCGGACCGTTCCCGAGGGGATCTCGAGTCGGTCGGCGATCTCACGGTGTTTCCACCCCTCGAGGTCGTGCAGAAGCACGATCTCGCGCTGAATCGGGGTCAGGGTATCCAGCGCACGCTGCAGATGCTCCCGCAGCTCCGCTCGTTCCGTCTCCTTCTCCGGCGTGGGGCCTCTCCCGGAGGCGCCCGGCGGCAACGGTTCCGCCGTCCGGAGCGACTCCCGCCGCACCAGGTTCCTGGAGCGGTTGCGCACGATGGTCAGCAACCAACCGGCGAACCGCTCCGGGTTCCGGCATTCCTCCAAGCGTTGCAGCGCCACGAGGAACGCCTCCTGTGCAGCGTCTTCTGCGTCTTCGTGCCGGCTCGTAACCGAGAGCGCGACCGCATACGCCGACTTCATGTAGCGCCGGACGAGACGGCCATAGGCCTCTTCGTCGCCCGCTCGAGCCCGTCGGACGAGCACATCGTCTGTCGGTTCGTGTTGCGCCGTCATGAAGACACGGGAAGTCCTGGAGGTGTTGAGCCTCCGCCCGCCGGAGTTGCGGACGATCGCCCAATGTAGGCGCGACCGCCCGCCTCCGTCAGTCGTGCTCCCCGCAGAGGCACTCAACCAAGCCGCCATCCGATCCGTCTCGAGCGGTCGTCGCGGCCGGGCCAGACCCGCTCGCCACGCATTCCGACCGCCGGACCACGGCGTGCGGCCGCGGGCCCACGACGGCGCACCAGCCCGGCGTCGGGCAC